>NZ_JBXKMX010000174.1:0-4697 GCF_056992975.1 Ectobacillus sp.
TCATCCCTTTATTTTTCATTGTAAAGGGATTTTTTAACGTAAAATTGTGAAACCGTTTACTGAAGGTAAGGGTTAGCAAGAGTACAAGAATCGGATGCTACGGGAATCATTTTTTCTGAATGTGCTAACGAAGCAGTTTTGCTCTAACTTGCTGTATTCTTTAATTCAAATCTTATGATAAGATAGGTTAAAGTACCAATTCACCAATGGAATGAAGCATATTTGAGGAGTGGCAGATGTGATCTGGAAACGTGTTGTCGGATGGCTATTGATTGTATGTATGGGAATAGCTATGCTGTATATGCTATTTGCTAATCAGGAAAAGAGACTTATAAATGAGAATGCAAAAGATGGAATACTAGATTTAACAAATCTGCCTACTTCGATAAAAATACTCCCTCTTTCTGGTGAATGGAAATTTATCCCGAATGAGTTTGTTGATCCAACAAAGTTTTACCAAGATGCGCCTAATCAAGAGGTTCCTAAGGAATGGGATGCCGATGTACAATATGGCTCGTACCAGATATTAATTATGTTGCCTAATCAATTTTCGGAAGTTGGGTTCCGTATTAGGAATATTTGGTCTGCCCACACGATTTATGTAAATGGTGACAAAATATCTGAAGCTGGCCGTGTAGGGACATCCAAAGAAGGAATGGTTCCTAAGAATCCTGCTTATGAGGTAAGTGTAAAGCCAAAATCACAGAAACTTCTTGTGACCATTCATGTATCCAATTTTTATAATGCAAGAGGAGGAATCGTATTTCCAATCGATTTTGGCGATGCTCTTGCAATCAATAAGGACTCTCAAAACGATCTTTCTATGGAACGGATAGGGATTTTTTTGTTCCTTCTCTTTAGTACGTTTCATTTAACGATTTTTTTACTTCGAACGAAAGAGGTTGCCTTTTTTTATAGTGGTTTATTTTTGCTTTGTTCAGCAGTATATCTGATGACAAGAGGGGAAACCAGATTATTACTTCGTAAGTTTCCAAATTTATCTTTTGATTTTTATTTTCGTTTGCAAGATTCGGTTACTTTTTTTGCCGTTATCCTTTTTCTATTATATATTCTTGCAATCATGCCAACTTTCATGAAGAAAAAACATCTTGTTCTTTTATTTTCTCCTCTCGTTATATATGGAATAGCGATTGTGTTGTTTCCGGCTCGATCATTATCAAACTTGCAATATGTATTTTTCTTTTATTCAGATATTCTATTGCTTGGTATTTTTACTCGGCTCATTGTTATGATATACACAAAAAGTTGGCTGGTTGCAAAAAACGAAATGGTTATCCTCTGTTTCATGCTTTTGTTTTTGTTTATGTTTGCAAGCAGTGGATCGTTTGATCAATTGTTTTTCTCTGGGCGTAATGTTTTCAATCGTCTCGGCTTTTTAGGGTATGTTATTTCAATGAATGTATTTTTATCCATTCGTCTCATCAATCGAACAGATGAAGCAGAGATTGCTGCAGAACAAACAAAACGCGCCCTGAATAAAGCTACTGAAAATGAAATTTCCTTTTTGCAAACGCAAATTAAACCACATTTCTTATACAATGCACTGAGTAATATTATTGCATTTTGCTATACAGACGGAGAACGAGCCGCTCACTTACTTTCGATGTTAAGTTCGTATTTACGGTATCTATTTCAATTTGGAAAAGAGGGGCATTCTACTTTATTACAACAGGAATTAGATATTATTGAAGCATATGTTGAGCTTGAGAAAGCTCGCTTTGGAGAAAGATTCTCTTATTCTTGCAAGATTGAGAATTCTATCGATTGTAGTCAGATTGAAATTCCAAGTTTACTTATTCAGCCTCTTGTCGAGAATGCGATACGGCATGGTTTGTTTGAAAAAAACGGAATCGGATATGTGCAGCTCTTCATTTCGAAAAAAGACCAAATCCTTTATATTCAAGTAGTTGACGATGGTATCGGTATGTCTGAAAATAAACGAAAAGAATTAATGGAAGGTAGAATGATAAGAAGTGGTATAGGCTTTACAAATGTACTGCGCCGGGTTAGACAAATATCAAAAGGGGATTTTTCGGTTCATTCAATAGAAGGAGAAGGAACAACAATCGAGTTAACGATTCCAATAAAGGAGATATAAATATGTGGCGAATCATGGTTGTTGAAGATGAGAAGTTAATATTAGAATTGCATACAAGATTATTGGAGAAACACGGCCCATTTCAAGTGATGGGTTCTTTTCCATTTCCTTTAGATGCATTAAAAGAGATTCCAGAGCATGAATTGGATGCACTTTTGCTAGATATTGAAATGCCAGCTATGACAGGAATCGAGTTAGCGAAACAGTTGGTGGATACAGGAATCGATGTACCTGTTATCTTTTCAACAGCATACTCCCAATATGCAGTAGATGCTTTTCGCGTTCAAGCACTGGATTATATTCTAAAGCCAATGACTCCAAGCATAGTGAAGCAACTTGATGAGCGGTTAACGAAATATTATGGTATGCAGCAACGAAAAACAAAAGCAGAAAAACTGTACATTCAGCTGTACGGAGATGCGTATGTTAAAATCGGGGATCGTGATGTGAAGTGGCCGACCCGTGTGACGGAAGAATTATTCTATTATTTTCTTATTCAGGAAGGAAAAATATGCTCGAAGTGGCGGATTATTGACGCAATCTGGCCGAATCTAGATGAAAAACGTGCTCTTTCGAATTTGTATAATACGATTTATCGAATACGGCAGCTATTTGTAGAACTCGAGGTTCCCATTTTAATTAACCGTGTCAATGGTGGTTATCAAATGAATGCAAAGAAAAACATGGTAGTAGAAAACAATGAAAATAGAGACGAAATGTTATTGGAATCAAAGGGATATTTATGGGCATATAGCTTTGACAAAAAGTAATTTTATACCGTTATTTTGAGAGAATTTTGAGAGAAAGGAGATGGTAATTTTATAAGTAAAAAAGGGGATGATGGTGGAGTCTATGGAGAACCCAAGTGGAAATATCAAAGAAATCAAAATTTTGGAAAATAAAAAGAATATGAACGAATTAGATACAGACTGGTTGTATCTTATTTTTACAGCGAAGAATATCGGAATAGAGAAAAGTGAAGTTAGAGAGTTTCTTGAGAAGAATACATATGCTAGATAATGATTGATGTTGGATGAAATCAAAGCTAACAAACATAACTCATTTTATATATAGGACAGGACCAATACGTAGTGGTTCAAGAAATCTAGTTACAAAAATACCTGTAAAGAGAGAATAAAGTAGTGCTTTTTAAATTAAACCGAAATGAAGCATGTGGATAAAAGATGAGAAATACGGGAGAAATCCTGATTTTTTCATCCTTTATTTTTTTGTATAACTATTTGTCTAAATTTGGTGTAGATATGATCTATATAATGGTTCTAATATTTTGAAAGACAAGCCATAAACCATCAGAATAACTAGTAAAATATGTTCGTTTATGAATAATTATAGAAAGATTATGAATAAACGATAAAATAGTCCTATTTTTCGATGGGAAGGGTTATTATTAAAGGGGATAAGATTGTTTTGAATTTTAATAGTGAAATATGTTTAGGGGGTCCCATGTGTACTTGGAGGGAGAACATTCATGGAGCAATATACAAAAAATCTTATGTTAATTAAAAAATACGGTTGGAATTTAGCGATTCCGCTTTTACTACTTATATTCGTTATTCTATTTAATCATCGTTTATATGGGATATTTGGTGCAAACAATTATGTGACGATGCATTTAATAATGGAAATTATAATTATTGTGACCTGTTTTACTATTGCGATTCAGGCATGGCTCATTTTTCCATTTATTTTATCCAATGATCGATTGTATATTGGTGCCCTTTTTCTTGCATTGGGCCTTCTAGAAATCCTACATACTATTTCTTATAAAGGCATGCCCTTTTTTTTGGAGCAAAGCTCCTCATATTCAGCTACATGGTTTTATATGATTGCTCGTTTGACGCAGGTTATAGGATTATTAATTATTTTCATGTTAAAGCCGAAAAAGGCTCATGCCTATCAGCGTTGGATTGCCTACAGTCTAGCTTGTTTGTATGTTCTTGTGTGGTTGGTGATTATCTATGATCCATATCATCTGTTACCTGCCCTGGTCGTTGAAGGTGTGGGTACGACAGCATTAAAGAATGGAATGCAGTATGCGGCTATTGTGATGCAATGTGTACTCATTTTTTATTTATTTCGAAAGGTTGATAGTAGTCAAACGAGTACCGTCATGATTATTTTAGCATCAGTATATTTAATACTTGGAGATTCAATGTTTACAATTTATAAAAGTGTATATGATATTAGCAATTTCATTGGACATCTATTTCAATTAGTAGGGTTTTATTTTCTGATACGGGCTTTCTATTATTCCTCTGTTGAAAAACCCTTTCAGGATTTAATCATGGCTCAACATAAATTGGAAAGGTCAAAGAAAAAGCTGCATCATATGGCGTATCACGATGAATTAACAAAATTGCCAAATTATCGTTTTTTTACTGAAAAATTGAAGGAAGAATTGAAGGTAGAGGGGACGAAAAAGGCAATTTTGATTATTAATATTGATCGGCTTAAATCAGTGCACGATTCGTTCGGACATGCATTTGAATCTATGATGTTACAAAAGATTGCGGATCGATTACGTGAATCGCTTCCTTCAAAATTATTCATAAGTAAG
>NZ_JBXKMX010000175.1:0-8884 GCF_056992975.1 Ectobacillus sp.
TTGGCATTCGCATACAAGTCAATGGCTTCATTACGATTATTTTTTTCAAATAAGCGTGCTTTTTCTTAGACTTTCAAGAAACGTACGACAAGATCTGGATGCTCTTTCGTAAAATCTGAGCGTGCAATCAAAAAACTAGGAGAATAGGCATTTAATGATTCACCGTTCTCTAGTATTCTTGCCCCTTTTGTTAATGTTTGTAGGGAGATGAACGGTTCCCAAATCGACCAAGCATCGATTGCTCCGGTTTCAAATGCCGGTTGCGCTTCATCCGGTTGTAATTGAATAATCTTTACATCATCTGGTTTGAACCCCGCTTTTGCTAAGGCTGTATACAATAAGGCAAAGCCACTACTACCTTTTGCCACCCCAATCTTTTTCCCTTTTAAATCTGCTAACGTGTGAAGAGGACTATCCTTTCGAACAAGAATAGCATTCCCTTTTAGTCCATCACCTGCAAGTGCAATTTCTTTAAACGAGATATTTGCTGCTTGTCCAGCAATAACAGGAGAATTTCCTACGGCACCTAGATCTAATTTATTCGCTGCAATGGCTTCAAAATGAGGAGGGCCACTTTGGAATACGGTCCACTTCACTTTCACTCCGCTTTTTGCAAATTCTTCTTCAAACCACCCTTTTTCTTTCGCTAGTAACAACGGTCCTAAGCTCTGCTGAATTCCTATGTTGACTGTAAGATTTTCATTATTCTCTTTCTGTGTATTTGCAGTCGTTGTTTTGGAAGCACATCCGCTAAATATAATCAATATGAATGCCGAAAGTAATACAATGGAAGGCTTCAATTTTTTATTCATAGTTTTCTTCTCCTTTATATACCTGTCCTTGTGTTAATTCTAGCTCTTCTACATGCTCAAACTTACTTAACACCTTTTGTCTTAGCTCTTGAAAGGATTGACTTGTTCTTTTTCGTGGATACGGTAAATTGACTGGAATAATCGTATTTATCTGACCTGGTCTAGCACTCATGATAAAAACACGATTCGCCAAATAGATTGCTTCATCTATATCATGTGTGACTAGAATCATAGTTGTTTTCTTCTGTTGCCAAATATCTAACAATACATCCTGAAGATGCTTTCTTGTGAAGGCATCTAGCGCAGCAAATGGTTCATCTAGAAGCAGTACTTCCGGATCGCGTAGCAGTGCCCTTGCGATAGCCACACGTTGTGACATTCCCCCAGATAACTCTTTCGGATAGGATGTTTCAAATTGCTTTAATCTTACAATTTCAATTAGTTCATCAACCCTGCTTCTCACTTTCGGATCTTTAAGGGATAGATCGGCAGCTATATTTTGTTCCACTGTCAACCAAGGAAACAGTCGATGTTCTTGAAAAACAAAGCCTTGTTTGATACTAGGACCTAAAACTTTCTGATCCTGTATTGTGATATTTCCTTCATACTCATTATCAAGTCCAGCTATGAGCTTTAGCAGTGTACTCTTACCACAACCACTCGGTCCAATAATGGTTATAAATTCACCTTCTTTTACTTGTATATTAATATCTTGTAGAACTGGTGTTGCTCGCTGTTGTTTAATAAATGTTTTGTATAAGGTATCTACTGAAACACTCATCTTTCTCCCCCCTTATTTCATCTTCTAAATTTTCTAGTTGTTTACGAAACTCACAATAAAAAATCAAAAAGCACTAACTCTTTATCAGAGTTAGTGCCTTCAGTTTGCCTGATCAGCTACCTAGTTTTTTCTTTTCTAGTATGTTATTGACAATAATAAACACAGTTAACCGATATGTCAAGTGTGTTTTCTATTGACTTACAAAAACCTTGCACATTGCGCAAGGTCTTTTATCAGCTACTTTTCTCTACTGCTTCCTTTCGAAAGAAACTCTTCATCGCATGAAATACATCAGCCTTTTGCTTTAAAATGTAGTAACGAAAGGCTTCGTCCTCGATACCTTTATATGCGGACATTAAGGTGGAGTGTCGATTGTATTGGTTTACTTCCCCGTACCCAAACATATTGCTTACCTTCATAAGTTCCTTTACCAGTTTAACGCAGCGGGCATTATCCGATGTGAGATTATCACCGTCAGAGAAATGGAAGGGATAGATATTGTAGCGTATTGGAGAATATTTGGTTTCAATAAGATCTAGCGCAGCTCGGTACGCTGAGGAACAAATGGTACCGCCACTTTCTCCTTTTGAGAAAAAATCCTCTTCCGTTACTACTTTTGCCTCCGTGTGATGTGCGATAAATTCGATATCAACTGTTTCATATTTTGTTCGTAAAAAACGTGCCATCCAAAAAAAGAAGCTACGGGCCATATATTTTTCCCATATACCCATCGAACCACTCGTATCCATCATAGCTAATACAACTGCTTTCGATTCCGGCTTAAGTACTTCAGTCCACGTTCGAAATTTTAAATCCTCGGGATGAATGGGATGAAAGGATGGTTTTCCCGTCATTGCATTTCGCTTATAAGCTGTCATCATCGTTCGTTTTTTATCAATATTTCCCATTAACCCTGTTTTTCGAATATCATTAAATTCAATGTGTTCCACTTTATTTTCATCAGTTTCTTTTCTCTTCAAATTCGGTAGCTCTAATTCATAAAATAGTGCCTGTTCTAGCTCCATGAGTGATACTTCTGCCTCGTAGTAATCCTCACCAGCTTGATCGCCTGCTCCTTGCCCTTTCCCAGGTCCCTTTTGTTGACCATTCCCGTTTCCGTCTCTTGCTACAACATCTCCTACTTTACTGTTACCAGTTCCTTGCCCTACATGCTTATTTTTATCATAATTATAACGTATTTTATATTCATCTAAAGAGCGAATTGGGATTTTCACTACGTCCCTACCGTTTGACATGACGATACTTTCCTCTGTAATTAAATCAGCTAAATTGTTTTTTATCGCTTCTTGTACTTTTTCTTGGTGTCGTTGTTGATCATCCTGACCTTTTCGATGGAGGGACCAATCTTCGCGAGCAATCGTATAATTATTGTTGTCAGTCATTCCTTGCCCTCCTTTATCTTATTAAAATGTCACACTTTCTTACTCACATGCATATCGTAATTGTGTCGGCTTTTTTTCGAGTGAGAGTGGATTACTCTATCTTATGCGGGATGCATAAATAATTGACAACTATTTTTGAGAATACATCGCCTCATTTTTTTTCGTTTTCGTGCATGTTATTTCAATTTCGAAGTATAGCAAAAAGGATAGATGCCATATAGAGACATCTATCCTTTTCACATATTGCCCATTTATCGTTCCATTACCGATTCAGCAAGCTCCCTACATATCGCAATAGCTCGTTTGCTGAGGTAGAATTATACCCATGCTCTTCTATTAAGCGAACAACAACCTCATTGATTTTCTTAAGCTGACTTTCATCTGGTGTTTTCGATGAAGTTGTTATTTTCACAACGTCCTTTAAATCTGCAAATAATTTTTTCTGAATGGCCTCTCTAAGTCGTTCATGTGAGTTGTAGTCAAATCGTTTTCCTTTTCGTGCGTAGGCGGAAATACGAATGAGTATTTCTTCCCGAAATGCTTTTTTCGCATTTTCAGAAATACCAATTTGTTCTTCAATCGAACGCATCAGTTTTTCATCCGGGCTCATTTCTTCTCCCGTAAGTAAATCGCGAAGCTTCGCCTTGTTGCAATATGCCTCCACGTTATCTAAATAATTATCCATTAACGTTTTAGCAGATTCTTCGTAAGAATATACGAAGGCTTTCTGAACTTCTTTCTTTGCGAGATTATCATATTCCTTACGAGCAAGGGAAATGAAATTCATGAAACGTTCTCGGTCTTCGCTACTAATGGAGGGATGCTGATCTAATCCATCTTTTAAAGAACGTAAGACATCGAGTGCATTGATGGAAGGAACCTCTTTACGGATAATAGTGGAAGAAATACGATTGATAACATATCTTGGATCAATTCCTCCCATTCCTTCATCCTGGTATTCACGTTGCAATTCCTCCACATCAATGGAATTAAATCCTTCGACCAGTTCACCATCGTACAAACGCATCTTTTTCATTAAATCAATATCAGGTCGTTTCGGTTCTTTTAACCGTGTTAAAATCGTAAACATGGCAGCAACGCGCAGAGTATGCGGGGCAATATGAACATTTGCTACGTCACTCTCCCGAATCATCTTTTCATAAATTCGTTCTTCCTCACTTACTCGTAAATTATACGGTATTGGCATTACGATAATACGAGAATGCAACGCTTCGTTTTTCTTATTTGCAATAAACGAGCGATACTCGGTTTCATTCGTATGCGCCACAATTAATTCATCTGCGGATATGAGTGCAAACCGGCCTGCCTTGAAATTTCCCTCCTGCGTTAAGGACAGCAAATGCCAAAGAAATTTTTCATCGCACTTTAGCATTTCTTGAAATTCCATCATACCGCGGTTAGCTTTGTTAAGCTCCCCGTCAAAACGGTACGCACGTGGATCTGATTCGGATCCGTACTCCGCTATTGTTGAGAAATCGATGCTTCCCGTTAAATCTGCAATATCCTGTGATTTAGGATCTGATGGACTAAAGGTCCCAATTCCGACCCGACGATCCTCTGAGAAGAAAATCCGTTCTACTACCACATCTTCAATGCGACCACGGTACTCCTTCTCAAGCCTCATTACGTTTAACGGCGATAAATTCCCTTCAATACGAACACCGTATTCCTGGAAAAAGTCATTTCGTAAATGCTGGGGGATTAAATGCAAGGGATCTTCGTGCATCGGGCATCCCTTGATAGCGTAGACAGCCCCTTCATCCGTTAAAGAATATGCTTCTAGCCCTCGTTTTAGCATCGTAACGAGAGTTGATTTTCCACCGCTAACAGGACCCATTAGTAGTAAAATCCGTTTTCGAACATCCAACCGTTTTGCAGAAGGATGAAAATATTCTTCCACTAGACGCTCCAATGCTTCTTCTAAACCATAAAGCTGATTACTGAAAAATTGGTATCGTTTTTTCCCTTCAAATTCCTTTATACCTGCATCTTTGATCATATTATAAATCCGAGAATGCGCAGTTTGCGCGACGTACGGTCTTTCTTTAACAATTTCTAAATACTCTGCAAACGACCCTTCCCATCTTAAATGCTGTTCTGTTTCTCTATATTCCTCGATTTTCTTTAATATATCCATGGTAGCCCTCCCCATCATCTTGTTCAAAAAGGATTATTATAACCTATGCGGGGATGTCCCGAAACATTCGTAGGAATACATATTGCCAAAATCTTCAAATTCATGAGACAATACAGATGCAGTAAGGAGAAATCCTAGAAAAGCTATCAAAAGGAGGAAAACTACAATGAAATTTATTTTAATTTTATTTGTAATTATCGTCTTTTTAAGTGCAATTTTCAAAGCAGGATATAATGATAAGCCACATTCTAAATCGTGAAGACATACAAAAAAAGCGTTGAACAAGGTTCATCGCTTTTTTTTTAACCAGTTTGTTAATACACGATTTTAAGATCTAGCTCTGGATAGTTTTGCTGACGCAACGCTTCATATATAAGAATGGCTGCCGTGTTCGATAAGTTTAAAGAACGAACTTTATCAGTCATCGGGATACGTAAGCAGTGGTCAAAATTTTCTTGAATGATGTTGGCTGGTAATCCATTTGATTCTCTTCCGAAAACAAAGAAGATATCTTTAGTTGTATCACTATAGTCAAAGACTGTATGAGCTTTTTCTCCATATTTCGTTAGATAATACTTATCCCCATCTGGATTTTTTTCAAAAAATTCTTCTATGCTATCGTAATATCTCACATCAACATACTGCCAGTAATCAAGCCCTGCGCGTTTTAACATTTTATCCTCTGTTGAAAAGCCAAGTGGACGAATTAAATGTAAAACAGTCCCTGTTGCGGCACAAGTACGAGCAATGTTTCCTGTATTAGATGGAATTTCTGGTTGAAATAACACTGCATGTATACCCATTTTGTTCACCTCTACCTTTCTCTACATGGTATTATACCACTATGCATTGAATTGAAAAGGTTTAGGCTCACATGTCATCTACAATATGAAAAAATTTATATTTCATTCGCGGCGTATATTTACTTGAATCCTTATATGCCCAGTACCGGCGACGACTATCCGCAGAATGAGCGTTCACGAGTGGCATCCCTTTCGCATCTTTAGCTGTAACAATGGTCGTATGATTCCATCGACCATCATCTTCAAAATCATAAATGATAATATCACCGAGCATCAATTCTTCTGGTTTTTCCACAAGTTTTGCCCGAAGACCTATGGTATTTCTTGATAAATACGAATGAAAGGAGTGTGCAACAGCCCAGCTCCAGCTCCACTGATTATATTGTTGCCACCAACCGCTTCCTACTTTCGGATAACCAGTCATCGGAGTTTCTCCTGCACGTAAGCATTGTGAAATGTAGTTTGTGCAATTATCTTGAAAATTTTTGTAGGCTGGATTTCTTCCATTCCACCACGCTTCTGCATATTTCACTGCTTCTAATCGATTATATTTATAAGGCTGCTTTCCCTTTGTAATTTCGCGTTCCACCATTTCTGTCGGCACTTCCATTTCTGGTTGAGGCAGAACGATATCGATTGTACTCGCATCTTGATTCCATATAAGAAGTCGGTCCATCTTCTCTTCTTCCACATACATCAGAGCATTTTGCCTAATAAAATATTGAATATGCAGCGTATACTGAATTTCTTTTCTAGATCCAGCAGTCAATGCCCGAATAGCAGCAACCGTTACATGACATTTTACTACCTCTGCTCCTCGCTCTTGCATGGCTATTCTTCTTCGTTTAACAATAGCTAATAGATCCGCAGGTAACCCCGATACTGCTGAATTACCCGTCACACATGCTAAAAATTTGCTTGCAACGTCCTTTACCTGTTCCTTTACGTTCAATAGAGTTCCCCCCTCACCTATTACCATATGAAGGGGACTTTCCAAACTTGCTACTGCATTAACATTTGCATTCCTTTATCGATTTCAGCCCTTACTTGTTCGTCCTTTTCCATTCCCTTCGCTTCTTCTAAATCTGGCAGTACATCTCGGTTACCGATTTTTCCTAAGGCCCAAGCGGCACTTCCGCGCATGACAGGCCGAGGATCCTCCCTCATCACACGAAGTAAGTCTGGTATCGCCGTTACATCTTTAAAATGGGCAAGTGCGAAAATGGCATTTCGTTGAATCGGTTTCTTCCCGCGCCACGAACCTGACATACTACCATATGTTTCTTTAAATTCTTTATTGCTAATAGAGAGTAAAGGCTTTAATAAAGGCTTCACTAAATTTGGATTCGGTTCCATATCGGGATGATGATGATAATCCACTCCCTTATTTTTCGGGCAGACTGTCTGACATGTATCACACCCGTATAAACGATTGCCAATAATGGCACGAAACTCATCGGGTAAAAAATCCTTAGTCTGCGTTAAAAAACTAATACACCGCTGACTGTTTAACTGTCCTCCTTGTACTAACGCGCCTGTCGGACAAGCCTCTACACATTTATTACAAGAACCGCACCCATCCTCAAGCGGGGTATCAGGAAAAAATGGAATATTCGTGATGATCTCTGCCAAATAAAGATACGTTCCAAATTTCGGTGAAATAATGGCACAATTTTTGCCGCTCCAGCCAATACCAGCACGCTCTGCAACAGCACGGTCGCTTAATTCCCCCGTATCTACCATAGACGAAAATCGCAGATCAGGTACACGCTGCTTAAGAAATTCTTCTATTTGTACTAATCGTTTCCGTAAAACTGTATGATAATCCTGCCCCCACGAAGCACGGCTGAACATACCGCGATACGCTCCCTTTTTACTTCGCGGCGCATGTGAAAGTTTAGATGGATAGGCTAACCCAATTGCGATAATGGATTGTGCTCCTTGCAACAACTTCTCTGGTTCTGTGCGCTTCTCTACATCAGATTCCTCAAATCCAGATGCATAACCAAGTTCCTGCTGGCGAATGAGTCGCTGCTTTAGCTCTGTAAAAGGTGCTGCACTCGCAAATCCAATGGTATCAATACCTATTTCTTTACTATATCTAATAAGCTCCTGCTTCAAATCTTCTACATTCATTTGCTACTCACCTCGTACTATAGTACCTAAACTGTAGAGGAAATAAATAAAAAACGCAATATCCCGTTTATCTATGAAACGGAACACTGCGTTGATAACAAGTTAATATACAATATAAGTGCAATACGCTTGAAAGGCTTGTGTTACAAACTGCCATTTCCATACGCTATTAAGAACATGTATTGAATTATAGCACTCATTCGACACAATCTCAATACTTTTAGCGAAAAAAGTCGAAAAAAGTATATTTGCAAAAAAAAAGCTCCTATCGTCTGATTCGACCATAGGAGCTACTAAAAACCAATATCCGTTTATTTCTTTCCGTTACTTTCAATAGCCTGCTTAATGCTATCATAATTTGCATTAACTAGCTTCCCATCCACATACACAGTCGGAGCACCTTGTGTATTAAGCTTTAATGCAATATCTTTATCCTTCTGAACAGTATCTACGATTTCTTTACTCTTCAAATCGTTTTCAAACTGAGTAAGATTAATTTCCGGAAGCTTTGTTTTCACAAGATCCGTTAAAAATTGTTCCGTAATCCATTCCTTATCTTCATTCTTTTGGTTGCTATACACTTCATCATAAAACTTCCAAAATGCCTCTTTATTTTGCTTATAAATTGCTTCTCCTGCTTGTGCAGCTAGTGTAGAGTCATTTCCGATAAATGGAAAGTTAATAAAATGGAACTGTACCTTTCCCGTATCAATATAATCTTTTTTTAACTGAGGTAAAACCGTCGTATCCCACGTACGACAAGCAGGACATTTAAAGTCGCCAAATTCAAC
>NZ_JBXKMX010000176.1:0-6648 GCF_056992975.1 Ectobacillus sp.
GCCTTATTAGCTATCATTTTTTCAATAGATTCTTTCGAGTAGCCAAGTTGTGTTAATACCTCTACTGAATGATATCCTAACGGTTTAGATGTAACTAAATCTGGATCACCTACAGTATTAAATCTTACAGGTGCAGTAGGAATTGCTACTTCTTTCCCTGAAGGATAAGTTATGTTTCTAAGAATATCGTTAGCCCATACCTGTTCATCATGCACAACTTCGTCCATGCTATATCCTTTTTCAATAGGTATATCATTTTCTTTAAATAGTTTCATGATTTCGTCAAGAGTAAATTTAACTAATTCCTTTTCAAGGATTTCAATAATTTCACGATTTTTTTTACGATTATTTACTGCTTCAATCGTATTGTAATCTTCATTATCTATTAAATTTTCTCTACCAAGGAGTTTCATAACTTTAGGAAAATCCCTGTTGTACTCAGGAGCGCAGAATAGGAACCATCTACCATCCTTAGACATATACGTATTATTAAATGGATTCGATACTTCTTTTCTACTCTTAGGATATACATTACCTGGGAATTGCGAAGAAACAACTGCAATATTCAGCATAAATACTGCTGCGTGGTGAAGACTCGCCGTCACTTTATCACCAACACCTGTTTTTTCTCTTCCTACTAGTGCAGCACATATTCCAGATACGAGACACATCGTGACTTGAAAATCACCATATGCATTTGGTTCTAATAGAGGAGATTCTCCCCTTTCAGTCATTGCAGTTAAGGCTCCGCCACGACAAACATAAGAAGTAGCATCGTATCCAGGAGTATCTTTTTCAGGTCCATTCTCTCCGTATCCAAGAATTTGAGCAAAAACAAGTTTAGGAAATCTTTTGCTCAGTTCTTCATAGGAAAAACCTAATTTGTTAAGTGCCTTCGTTCTATAGCTTGTTACAAGAACATCAGCTGATTCAATCAGTTTATAGGCTGCTTCTTTTCCTTCTTCTTCTTTCAAATTAAGACAAACGAATTTTTTGTTAAAATTGGCAATATCAAAGGCCGGATTTTCTTCATTACTATAAGGCATGTTAAATACTCCGCCTTGTGTTCGGGAAGGATCTCCTTTTGGTGGTTCTATCTTAATAACTTCTGCTCCCCATTCAGCCAGAACTCTTGGTACTGTTGGGGCAGCATAGAATCCTGTTAATTCAACAACCTTTATTCCTTCTAATGGTTTCAAGTGTATTTCCTCCTTCACTTCAATTTAATTATTTTGCAAATACATTGTGTAGGGGCTTTTGGATAACATCACCACTTGTTCAATTAACTATTTGATTGGGCATTTTTAGAAATAATAGGTTTAACCTTTGTAATTAAAATCAAAATGATTGCTCCTAAAACAGCCATAGCAGAACCTAAATACATAGCAGTTTCATATTTACCAGATATATCGATTACAAAACCAGTAAGTATTGGGGCTGTAATTCCAGCAAATGTTCCAATGAAACCATACAAACCAACAATCATACCTGCATTCTTAGGAGCAAGAATGATTGGAATGGAGAAAAATCCTCCTTGCGTAAGGGTTAAACCACCCATTGATACTGATAACAATAAGATAGCTGTAAATAAACTGCTTGTTTGAGTGGCAAACATTAACGCAATTCCACCAAAGATCAAACCAATGATTGGGAACAATTTCCGACCAATATTTTGACCGAATTTCTTAGCTCCCCAGTCAGCTAACATACCACCTAATGGATAAGTGAAAACTGCAACTAGATACGGGAACATCGTAGCGTATCCAGCTTGAGATAAGGATAAGTGACGTCCCTTAGCAAAATAAGTTGGTAACCATGTAAGAAGCAAGTAAAAGACGTAATTGTAACAGAAATAGGATAGTGTCGCTCCCCAAACTGACATACTTCCGTAAACTTCTTTCGTGGTAAGCGCTTCCCCGGCAATTTCCTTTTTGCCTTGACCAGCTTTGATATAAGCTACTTCTTCTTTGCTGATTGTAGGATGAAGTTCTGGTTTGTCTTTACCAAATTTCCACCAAATCAAACACCATACAGGACCAAGAATTGAAAATAAGTAGAAAATTGTTTGCCAGTTAAAATTTTGAATAAGGTAAACACCAAGCGGCATAGTGATTGCAACCCCAAGTGGAACGCCTATAAGGGTAAACCCTTGTGCTTTTCCAGCTTCTTGGCTTGGCACCCATCTCGATATCAGAGAAGATGCGGAAGGTAGTGTAACACCTTGACCAACACCAACCAGCGCACGGATGGCAACGAAAAGACCAATTGATCCAGCAAAAGGACTGAGTAGTGTAAATAATGACCAGAACAATGTACCGATAACAATAACTTTACCTGCACCAAATTTATCAGCTAAGTACCCAGCTGGTAACATGGAAATTGCATAACCTATGAAAAACGCCGTCGAAACCAATCCAAATTGTGTAGCATTCCAACCATAGTATTTCATAATTGTTGAACCCGCTATTGAAATACTAGATCTACCAAGATACATGAATGTATAACACAATACTAAGATAAAAACTGTAACCCATCGTTTATTGCCGACCTTTGTTCCCATAACTAATTCCTCCTTTATTGATAAACTAGAGCATCTATCTCCTTCTTCAGAATATAATAGGTCCATCCATATTTCTAATTCTTATTATCTTGGGAATTCGGGCAACCTATAAACATTGTATATAGATTCACATAATGCTATCCCCATTCGAATCAATACAAAGAGGCTATCAAAACATAGACTGGCCTATGCGCAATAAGGCCTCGACAACCTGAATATGTATTGAGATAAAAGTATATTAGTATTGGGCCGACATCTTTTCCAAAGGAACCTCCAGAAGCCCTCTTGTTTTGCTGTATGCATAGATGATAAAACCTCGCTTGCATCGAAAGACACACTGTAGACATGGGTCTTCGTCGCAATACACATAGGCGTCCTCATCTGCCAAAGAGAATACAATAGGTGGACGCTTCTTTGAAGAGACATACTTGATATAACTCCCTGTGAAGGTCTTAAGTAAAACCCACTCAACACGATCCTCAGGCCGCTTCGTTTCCCAAAATACCTGTACAGCATTTTGGTTGTGACCACCAACAATCTTGTAGTCCACATTTATGTCAGGTCCTACTTCCTCCAAATGTTGCGGCTTTAGCTGCTCCATAGGTTCACCGCAGCAGGAAGGCTCTTGAGACGGTAAATCGTATTCCAAATTTTGATACAATCTACTACAATGATTACAGCGATAAATTACGATATCAGGACATTCAGGCCAGGGTTTTCTAGATGCCTTGCTTCTTAATGGACTAAATTCCTTTTCTTCCATTTTCCAGCCCCCCATTACATACTAAAAATAATTTTTATGCGCTATGTAGCTTCCAAACGATTATAAAAAAGGAGCATCATTCATGATGCCCCCTCGCAGTCCATACGTTTCTTCAGATTAGTCCTCGTACTTTAATACTCCGCCGTGTTTAATCGTTTGACGGGAAATGGTAATGCGTTGTACAGTAGGAGTTCCTTCTTCTAACCACATTGCACGAGCATCGCGGTACAGACGTTCAACGGGACCATATTCGCAATCTTCGAAGTAACCAATACCACCGAAAATTTCTAGCATTTCATCACTTACCAATTTAGTAACTTGAATACTAAACAATTTACACATAGCTGCCTTTTCTTCAATATATTCTCCCTCAGGATCTTTTTCATAGTCCTTGGCAAAGTCGCGAACCATAGTACGAAGAGCATGAATATATGTAGACATATCTGCAATCTTCATTCTGATAGCTTGACGTTGAATAATAGGTTTACCAAATGTAACACGATCATGAGCACGTTTAAGAGTAATCTCTAGCATCCGTTGAGCCATACCTAGATTACTAGCTGCGATGTGCACACGAGAAACAGAAAGAGAATGAATCGCGATTTCAAGACCTTGGCCTAGTTCACCTAACAAAAATCTCTTGTTAACTCTCATGTTTGTAAATTTTAAGCCGGTATGACCTGAACCACGTGCACCCATCATGTGAGGCATAGGAGTAAGTTCGTATCCTGGAGTGTCTGCTGAGACCATGAATGTAGAAAGACGATGGTCCTTATCGCCATTAGGATCCGTAACACAAGTAATATAAGAATAGTTGCTGCAGTCAGTGTGAGAGATTAAGAACTTCTCACCGTTAATGATGTAATCATCACCGTCTTTAACAGCCGTTGTTTGAATATCCATACCAGTGCCGCCTTTTTCCTCGGTAACGGCCCAGTTAGTGAAAACTGATCTATCTTGGAACTTAGGCATTAACTCTGCTTTCAGCTCATCCGTACCATAGTCAAAAAGTGGACGCCAGTTCAAATCCATTGCATAGTGTAAATGCATACGCATTCCACCCGGACCACGGCTAAATTCTTCTTGAAGTTCTAATATTTGTTGTTCAGAAAGACCCCAGCCGCCATACTCAACTGGAAGTGGAGCACGATACAGGTCATTTTTAATATTTGTTTCATAGAATTCCTCAGGAAACTTATTCGTAACCTCGATTTCTTTCTGCATCTCGTCGTAACGACCCTCAACCAGTTCACGGATCTGCATTTTGTAAGCTTCAAATTGTAGTGGTGTTAATGTGCTCATAATAATCCTCCTTATTGGTTAAAAAAGTAATGTTCTTGTCTACAAACAAATTGTATCAAGTACCTTTTCCAAAAACTAATTCGTAAAACCCCACCTTTATCCATAATTTATAGAAGCCATCAATGAAATCCGTTTTTATGAAAGAAGTATGATCTATATAAAGTTGTCAATAATCGGAGGGTGACTGTATGAAACGGTATCCATATCCTACAATTTAAGAAAAATACTTTCATTCTATATAAAATTAGGAGTGAAAATGCCTTATATAAATATATCCTTCTACTAATTATCTATAGAAAGGCTTGAGGAAAAATGATTTCATCCTTTATAAACTGTTTTATCACAATAACAAAATTAGAAACCTTATTAATCTAATTTATAGCTGTCATCTATAAATAGTATCGATTCCACTAAACTTTCACATGTATTTGTATTTTTTTTGAACAAACAGTACGTCTCCTATACAAAAAAATGTTTTATTAGTAAACTAAGTCCCGAAGATACAACATATAATTTTTTTTGCATACTCCACGTTCAAATGTATTGTTTGCAACTTCTAAGATTGGAGAGAAATAATATGAACCTGTACCAACTTTATTATTTTAAAACTTTGGCAAGGCTTGAGCATTACACAAAGGCCGCTGAAGAGCTCTGTTTAACTCAACCTAGTTTAAGTCATGCAATTTCATGTTTAGAGGATGAACTTAATGTACTATTATTCGAAAAGCGTGGGCGGAATATACAATTAACAGAATATGGAAAACAATTTTTACCCTATATTGAAAGCGCTATCGAAGAAATAGAAACAGGGACTAAAAGAGTGAAAGAATTAGTAGAAAAAAAAGACGGGCACATAAGCATCGGATTTATTTACACACTTACCTCACAGTTTATTCCTAATTTAGTTCGAGGTTTTCAAAATAATGAACAAAATAAAAGCATTAAGTTTTCTTTAAAAGAAGGCTTTACTAAAGAACCATGTACGAGTAGTTTAGTCAAAAGCTTAAAAGAAGAAAAATTTGATATGATATTTATTTCTCTTATTCCGAAAGATCCAGAGATAGAATTTATTCCTCTCTTCGACCAAAACTTAGTTGCACTTCTTCCTAAAGATTGTCCTCTTGCTAGTCAGCCAACCATTGATTTAATAGATACTGTACCCTATCCATTAATTCAATATTGCGGGAAAGCGGGATTAACACAAGAAATTAATCGGATGTATGAGAAGGTGCATGTTGTTCCGAACATTGGCTGTGAGGTTGAGGATGAACTTGCAATGGCTAATTTTGTTGCAGCCAATTTAGGGATAGCCATCGTTCCAAATAACCCAATAATTCAGAAGTTAAAAGATATTGTCATTCGTCCAATCCAAAATCCTGCTTATACGAGAACAATATACATTGGTACAAAGAAAAATCGTCAATTACCACAATCCATACAGAGATTCAAAGATTATGTAATCAATTCTTATAAATAATTTTACATATTGTAACTTGAAAGCGATTCCCAACAAATATTCCAAGATACCTTCTACCTTCATTAAACATCTTTGCGGACTTTAGTGGATTATAAGAATCGACAACGGAAGATGAAAAAACCTCACAAAAAAGGCCAGTCACCCGCTCAGGCCAATCTTGTGTGGTTTTTTCTGTTGCTATGATATAACCAGGTTTCCTTTTAGCGTATCCTCAGAAAAAATTGGTATCTCATGCTCGGATGTATTCATTTTAAATAGCTTGCAGACACGTTTCCCTCGAAATAATCGTATATTCTTATTTCCACTAATATATCTTTTGTAATATTTTACTTTATCTGGAAAGGTAATGGCACATAAAGTGTAGAATCTTACCTTATGATTTTGATTTCTTTTTACTGAAAAGGAGGCGAACTTTTTGAAAAAACGTGTTTTGTTCAAAAACATGTAGTACACATGTGGGATAAGCCCCTACATATGATTATGTGTTAAGTAAAAAAATTATGGGAGAGTTGCTGATGAATAATGAGTAGAGAAAGAAGAAAAATG
>NZ_JBXKMX010000177.1:0-2029 GCF_056992975.1 Ectobacillus sp.
CCAAACATTCGTCCAATTCGTGGCGGAACAGATGGCGCACAGCTTTCTTATATGGGACTTCCTACGCCAAATATCTTTACAGGCGGCGAAAACTTCCATGGCCGATATGAATACATTTCCGTTGATAATATGGAAAAAGCAACGAACGTTGTTATGGAAATTGCACAATTGTTTGAAAAACGTGCATAACCAATCAAAATAAAACGAAGCTAGCTCGTATTTGAGCTAGCTTCATTTATCACGAAAGACTATCTATGCTATAATGAACAAACGATTGAATACCCCAACTTACGGAGGCTATATGCTAACTTTTGAAGAAAAACTTGCTATTATTACATCGTTCCCTGTATTAAAACGAAAAGACGTTTCACTCGGACGAATTAATTTTCATTATGAAGAAAGTACATCAGATAAGAAGAACGTTGTCTATCATCTCCATCCAAACGGAAATGGCTTTGTCTACGCAGAACATATTCATGGTTTTGCAACCAATGATAAAGGTTTTGTAAACATTCGCGATTTTTCTGAAGAGCAGCTTCGCTCTGTCATAGAAAGATCCATTCGCGGCCTATCCAAATCCACTACTACCGAAGAACATACGGAAGCGCATCAACCAGAAGAATGGGTGAACGACCAAGGTCATACGCTTATCCTCCTAGAAGAAGAGGATATGTGGAATGTGTACGCTGGAGATCTACTGGACGGTACCTTTGTCTCTTATAACCAGGCGCTCGGCTATTTGGATGAAGAAGGATTTAAACGCCGCTCCTAATTGCTAGGCTATATGTAACGAAAAGGATCGATCCTTATATAGGAACGACCCTTTTTTCTTTTACAGCTTTTGAATAAATACAACCTTAAGATAATTTCCCTCTTTATATTCTCGTATTGTTTTAAAATCAGCTGGCAATGAAAATTCTTCTACGATTTTATACGCAGTACCCGTTTCATGAAAGGCCGTATCGATAAATTCCTTGAATGTATGCATGCCAAACGTACTGGCATTTGTAGATGCCACAATGATTCCTTTGTCTGCTGTGATGGCAATCGTTTCTTTTAATAAATTCGTATAATCCTTTGCTGCACTAAATGTGTATTTCTTCGATTTTGCAAAACTAGGCGGATCAAGAATAACCATATCAAAAGATAGTTTCTTTCGAACAGCATACTTAAAATAATGGAAAACATCTTCTACGATAATATCCTGCGCCTCATAATCGATCTCATTGATACTAAATTGTTCAATTGTTTTCGCTAAGCTACGGTTTGCTAAATCAACACTTGTCGTCTTTGCCGCACCGCCAAGCGCAGCAAACACAGAAAATGCACCCGTATATGAGAACATATTTAACACCGTTTTTCCGCTTGCATACTTATCTCGAATCGTCCGTCTCACATCGCGTTGGTCAAGGAACACCCCGACCATCGCTCCATCATTCAAGTAGACGGCAAAGCGTGCGCCATTTTCCTTCACGATAAGTGGAAACTGCCCTCTCTCCCCTGTAACAAAGTCATCATCATCGACATACTGTCCCTTCGTATCAAACCGCTTCTTTTCGTAAATCCCCTTGTATTCTACGATATTTTGTAAAGACTGCAATACATCCTCTTTAAACGTATAAATTCCCTTGCTATACCAACTCATAACATAATAACCATCATAATAATCAATGATAAGGCCACCAATTCCGTCGCCTTCTCCGTTAAATACACGAAATGCTGTCGTCTGTTCGTCCTGATAAAAAGCGGCGCGATGCTGAATCGCTTTTCGTATTTTTTGTTCAACAAACGTTTGATTAATGGATTCGGTCTCATTTTCCGTCAATACCCAGCCCAATCCCTTGTTTTGCTTCCCGTAATATCCTTTTGCCAGAAACTGCTTTTTCTCATCCACCAAACGAAGAATGTCTCCTTCTTCTAGAAGAGCATGACTACTTACAAACGCATCCTTCGTCAGCAACGGATAGCCTCGTTTTATTTTATTACTATAATTCGATTTAATAAGTACAGTTTTTTCATTTCTCATTTC
>NZ_JBXKMX010000178.1:0-13820 GCF_056992975.1 Ectobacillus sp.
CAATCATCATTTCCATGCTGCTACACCCTCTTTCGTAAACATGCTATATAAAATCCATCTGTAAGGAAATAATGAGGCAAAATTTGCAATTGTCCATCTTTCACATACGGTCTTGCTACAAGCGGCAGCCGATCCCGAACAGTATCATCCCACTCAAAGTCTGGATGAGTCCGTAAAAATGCGTGAATGACTTGCTCGTTTTCTAACTGTTCAATCGTACACGTACTGTATACAAGTCGTCCACCCTTTTTTACAAGAGGGGCAATCTCTTGCAAAATTGCAAGCTGAATGTGAGATAAATGTTCGCTATCTTCCTGTTTTTTACCAAGCTTAATATCAGGCTTTCTGCGAATTACACCAAATCCGGAACACGGAGCATCAACTAACACTTTATCAAAGGATTCATCTTGAAACGAATTTCGGACTTTTCTAGCATCAAGTACCCTTGTTTCTATGTTTTGCAAATGAAGGCGTTTTGTCTGTGCATCAATAAGTCGTATTTTATGTGGGTGCAAATCTAATGACACTACATGTCCTGTTCCTTGTAATCGTTCGGCAATGTGACAAGATTTTCCTCCTGGTGCAGCGCAGCTATCTAATACCATATCTCCATCCCTTGGATCTAGTGCTCTTGCAACAAGCATACTACTTTCATCTTGAACAGATAGAAACCCATCTCGGAACGCTTTCGTATGTGCAACGTTCCCCTTTGCTATCACAATTGCATCTTCTGATAACACACCAGGTTTTGCCTCTACCCCCTCACTTGCAAGCATTGCAATTACTTCTTCTATAGTAGTACGATTTACATTTACACGTGCCGATGCCACTGGGGGAAGCAAGTTACCCTCACAAATTTGCTCGGCTTCTTCCATTCCATAACATGATATCCATTCTTTCACGAGCCATTCAGGATGACTGGTACGAATAGAAAGACGTTTTGCTTCATCTGAAATAGCCGTCAAGGGCGCAACACCTTGTCGTTGAATGGAGCGAAGCACACCATTGACAACGGAACTAATTCCTTTATGTCCTCGTTTTTTTGCAATCTCCACTGCCTCGAAAATAACGGCATGAGCCGGAACGCGATCTAAATACAGAAATTGATATAGAGAAAGTCGTAGTAGGACGCGTACCCACTGCTCTATATTTCCTCTGAGAAATGGTTTTAAATAATAATCAAGTACATCTCTTCGCTGAATTGTTCCATATACAATTTCGGTAAGTAGACCCACATCTTTTCCTGCTATTTTATTCTTTTCAATTAGTTGATTTAGCAGCAAGTTGCTATAGGCTCCGTTTTTTTCTACTTGTAGTAGCCCTTCAAGTGCAAGTTCACGCACATTTTTATTCATTCTTCTATTCCTACCTTTGTACCAACGCTAAGATGTGTCCCCCGTAAAAATTGTGCGCCTGTCATTCGTTTTTTCCCGGATGGCTGCAAATCTGTAATTTTAATTGCGGTTTGATTGCCCGTTGAAACAATAAATCCGTCATCTTCTATGCTGATTACGGTTCCCGGCTCTGCACTACTAGCTTGGATTTTTTCTCCCCACCAGACTTTCACAATTTGACCGAGCAATGTCGTATATGCAACCGGCCACGGATGCAAACCGCGTATGTGATTATAAATGATTTCTCCGTCTTTGCTCCAATCAATCTTCTCTTGCTGGCGTTTAATATTTGATGCAAATGTTGCTTGATCGTCATCTTGCTTAATTGGTGTGACTGTACCTTCTATAAGACGAGGAATGGTTGTTGACAATAACTCTGCTCCTGCCATGCTTAGCTTATCATGAAGCGTTCCAACAGAATCATGCTCTAAAATCGGTACCTCTACCTGTGTAATAATATCACCCGCATCAAGTTTTTCAACCATATACATAATTGTAACACCTGTTTTTTCTTTTCCTTGCATAATTGCGTAATGTATAGGAGCGCCTCCGCGTAATTCTGGAAGTAAAGAAGCATGTACGTTAATGCAACCATATTTAGGAGCATCCAGTAGTTCTTTTGGAAGGATTTGCCCGAAAGCTGCCGTAACGATTAAATCGGGCTGCAAGGCAAGTACAGGCTCGTATTCACTTTTCTCTCTAATTTTTAATGGTTGTAACACTGGAATATTATGTTTTTCTGCCTCCACCTTAACTGGCGGTGGTGTTAATACTCTTTTTCTTCCAACTGGTCGATCGGGTTGTGTTACCACTCCAATTACTTCATATCCATCCGCTAGTATACGACGTAATACGCCAACAGAAAAATCAGGTGTTCCCATAAATACTACTTTCACCATTTGAAACTCTCCTTTATGCTTCTTCTAACTCGCCAGGCTCATAATATCGATTTACTTTTGACGTAAATAAAACACCGTGCAAATGATCCAGTTCATGCTGAATTGCTCTAGCTAAAAATCCATCTGCTTCTAGTACAAACACTTTACCAAAGCGATTATTTGCTCGAACTTTAATATACTCCGCTCGCGTTACTTCACCATATAAATTGGGAAAGCTAAGGCAACCTTCGGGACCTATTTGCTCTCCTCGTTTTTCTATAATAATGGGATTAATAAAATCAATTCGTCCATGCTCATCATCTACATCTACAACTGCGATTTGCTGCGTTATTCCCACTTGCGGTGCAGCAAGCCCAACTCCATCACTGCTAAGCATCGTTTCATACATATCATTTAACAATTTTCTTATTTTCTTATCATAAACCAATACAGGTGCACATTCCGTTTCTAGCACCCTACTTGAATACTTCACTACATTTAATATTGCCATAACTTCCTCCACTACATGAGCATCGTTGGATTAAAATCAATCGAAATCTGTAACTGATGCTTTGCCATTTCTGTTTGATAATGTTCCAGTACAAGACGTAATACTTGTTGTAAGTTCGGTTCCCGTTTGTATTTTATCATGCATTGATATCGATATCTATCTTTTACCCTTGGTATCGGCGAGGCGGCAGGGCCAAGGATAAGAGCTTGCTGTGAGCATTTTTGTCTTAGAATGGATACAATCTGCTCGGTTGTGTGCACAGCTGCTAGTAATTCAGGATGCGAAACTGTTACAAGAGTTAAGTAAAAGTAAGGGGGATATTGATGGAGTTTACGTACATACATTTCCCGTTCAAAAAAAACATCATAATCCTGTATTTTTGCAAGCTGTATACTATAGTGTTCAGGTGTATAGGTTTGAATAACCCCTTCTCCTGGAAGCTCATGACGTCCTGCCCGGCCACTCACCTGGGTTAACAATTGAAACGTTTTTTCACTGGAACGAAAATCTGGTAAATGCAACATCGTATCTGCTGTTAACACGCCCACTAATGTAACGTTTGGAAAATCTAACCCTTTGGCAATCATCTGCGTCCCTAGCAAAATATCTGCCTTACCTTCTCCAAATATTTTTAGCAGTTTTTCATGGGAACCTTTTTTACTTGTTGTATCAACATCCATACGAATGATACGAGCCTCTGGAAATAACTTTTGCAATTCCTCTTCAACCTTTTGTGTTCCAGTTCCGAAAAAACGAATATAATCGCTTTCGCATGCTGGGCATACATTTGGAATGGGTTGCTCATACCCACAATAATGACATTTTAATTTCTCCTGCTTTCGATGATATGTAAGAGAAATATCACAGTGTGGGCATTGTAAAACATAACCACAATCTCGGCACATAACAAAAGTAGAATGCCCCCTTCGATTCAAAAATAAAATACTTTGTTGTCGTTTTTGAAGACGATCTGCAATCTTTTCATATAAACTTTTAGAAAACATAGAGCGATTTCCTTCTCTAAGTTCCTCCCTCATATCAACAATTTCCATTGATGGCATCATTTGATTATTCATTCTTTTCTTCATAGTAAGGAGCTTATACACACCTTTTTTCGCTCTGGCAAATGTTTCAAGGGTTGGAGTTGCACTTCCCAAAATAATTGGGCATTGATGATGAATGCCTCTCTCAATCGCTACATCTCTTGCATGATAACGGGGATTATCCTCCTGCTTATAGCTTGATTCATGTTCTTCATCAATAATAATAATACCTAGGTTTTCAAAAGGGGCAAATACAGCTGAGCGAGCGCCAACTACAACTTTTACTTCTTTCCGTTGAATTTTTCGCCATTCATCATATTTTTCTCCAACTGATAAAGCGCTATGTAAAACGGCAACTTGCGATCCAAATCGACCTTTAAATCGTTCGACCATTTGTGGTGTTAATGCGATTTCCGGAACGAGTACGATGGCTTCTTTCCCCTTCTTAATAACTTCTTCAATTGATTGCAAATAGACTTCTGTTTTACCGCTTCCTGTAACTCCATAAAGTAAAAATACATCATGCTGCTTTTCGTTAATACTAGAGAGAAGATTCGTCATCGCCTCTTGCTGCTCATCCGTCAGCATAAGTGATGTTGTTTTTTCAAAGCTATCATCATCATACGGATTACGATATACTTCCACATATTTTGTTTGTAAAAGCCCTTTCTTTTCCAATGCCTTTACAGGTGCATCCGTCACTTGTAATTGTTCTTTTAGCTGATGGAGAGATATGGGCTCACTATTTTCAAGAAAGTAATATAGAATGTCTTGTTGTTTTTCACTACGTAATGTTTGGACAATCTCTTCTAATTCTTGTTTGCTAGCTAGCGGCCATACAATACGTTGTTTCTTTTTTTGAACGCGATCCTTTACATCGTATACAACCTCAACTGCTCCATCAGCAACACTTTGACGAATAAACCGATAATAAGATTCATCAATAGCGCTAAAGTCTACCGAATTTTGCTCACCAAATAACAGTTGCAACTCTTGCGGGGCTGCTTTCAAGTTACGCATAACAAGATGTTTATTATAATTTGCTTTCATCGCTGTTGGAAGAATGGCTTGAAAGGCAGAAATAGTGAAGCAAAGAGTTTCCTTTGCTAACCAGAATCCCAGTTGTAGCATTTCTTCATTTAAAGCTGGCGTAACATCTAGCAAGGTCTCAATTTCCTTTAATTTATCAATTTCAACATCCAGTGTATCTTTCGTAGCAATTACGAAGCCTTGTAGCTTGCGAGATCCAAATGGTACAACAACCCGTACTCCTGTTTGTACAAGGTCTTCCAAGCGGTTTGGAATTTTATAATCGAATGGTCGGTCCGTCTGTTTCGCCGGAACATCCACGATTACACTCGCTATTTTCATATTTTCTCACCTAAGAAATGGCTGAGTTCCGTTAAAATATGTATGGCTACCTGTTGCTTGCTTAACTTAGGAAGAGAAACAATTTCCCCATTTCGCTTGTACATCGTGACAATATTTGTATCCGTTCCAAAACCCGCACCCTCAGCTAATACATCGTTAGCAACAATCATATCTAAATTTTTTGACGCTAGCTTTCCTTTTGCATATTCTTCTACTTTATTTGTTTCAGCAGCAAATCCTACTAGTGTTTGCTTCGTTTTTCGTTCGCCAAGTATTTTTAAAATATCTGGTGTTCTTTCTAATTCAAGTGTAAGATCGTCTGCCTTTTTCTTCATTTTTTCCTTATGAACTATTTTCGGACGATAATCAGCTACCGCAGCTGTTTTAATAACTGCATCCACCGCATCATACTCATTTAATACAGCGCGTAGCATATCTTCCGCTGATTCTACGTTCACTACACGGACACCCGCAGGAGGTTGTAGATTGGTCGGACCTGATATTAAAATAACCTCAGCTCCGCTCTGTACGGCTTCATCCGCTATGGAATATCCCATTTTTCCTGAAGAAAAGTTCGTCATAAATCGAACCGGATCAATTCTTTCACGGGTAGGGCCTGCTGTAATGAGAATTCGTTTGCCTTGTAGTGGTAAATCGCGAGAAACAAACGTTTCAAGCATGGCAACAATCGTCTCGGGCTCCTCCATCCGGCCTTTAGCCACATATCCACATGCTAGAAAACCTTCATTGGGTTCAATAAAATGGTAGCCAAATTGCTCCAACGTTTTTATGTTTTTTTGAACCGCAGGGTTCTCATACATATGTACATTCATAGCTGGGGCAATAAAGATAGGTGAGGTTACAGCTAGTAATGTAGTGGACATCATATCATCAGCAAGACCATTTGCCAGCTTTCCTATTACGTTCGCAGTAGCTGGGGCAATTAAGGTAAGATCAGCCCAATCAGCTAAATCAATATGCGCGATTACTGAAGAATCTTTTTCATCAAATGTATCGGTATACACATCATGACGTGATAAGGCTTGAAAAGTAAGTGGCGTAACAAACTTACGTGCAGATTCTGTCATAATAACCTTTACGATTGCACCTGCTTGCGTAAGTTTACTCGTTAAAGCAGCCGCCTTAAAAACAGCTATTCCACCTGAAACACATACTAATATTTTCTTTCCTTTTAACATTTTATTTCGCCCCATTTCTCTTCAAATGAAACTTCCCCAACTTTGGGATTCTCTATCGTAAAAAAATAACAACCTAAGTGTGAATAGGTTGTCGTCACTAAAATGGTTTAAACGAAAAGAGTATCGTCTTATTTCGGACTCTTTTCACCATATGGTTCAAAATTTAAAATCTTTGCTTCAATTTCTTCTAATGCTTTACCTACACATTTATCAGAAACAGGATTTTCAACCATGCAATCGTGTTTTTCTTGCATTTCACGAGCGCGCTTAGAAGCTACCGTAACTAGTGTGTACTTGCTATCAATTTTTTGTAATAAAGAGTCTATAGATGGATATAACATATTCAATCAACCTCCGTCATTTGTTTATAATACTTGGCAATTCTCTCGCGGCGGCAATGTTCACTCATAACGATTGCCTTAATCCGTTCGCAAGCTAGTTCTACTTCGTCATTCTCAACGACATAGTCATAGGCGTCCATCATGTCAATTTCTTCCTTCGCAACTGTTAAGCGATTTTGAATAACATCTTCAGTTTCAGTTCCGCGTGATACGATACGATTTTTTAATTCAGACAAACTTGGAGGAGCTAAAAAGATAAACACGCCATCTGGAAAAGCCTTCTTAACTTGCATAGCTCCTTGTACTTCAATTTCTAAAAAAACATCTTTTCCTTCTTGCAATGTTTTTTCCACATAGTCAATGGGTGTTCCATAGTAGTTATCAACAAATTTGGCCCATTCTAAAAGGCCATTTTTTGCAATCATTTCTTCAAACTCTTCTCTTGTTTTGAAGAAATAATCTACACCGTGTACTTCACCTTCGCGTGGTTTTCTCGTCGTAGCAGACACAGAGTAATGCAATTGAATATCCTTCTGTTCAAACAATGCTTTTCGAACTGTACCCTTCCCTACACCTGAAGGTCCAGAAAGTACAATCAGAAATCCTCTTCCTCTTCTCATATGTATGTAAACCCTACCCTTCGTCACTAATCTCTTCTTTGTCGTCCTTGTTGCTTGAATTTAACCTTTGAGCGATTGTTTCCGGCTGAATGGGGCTTAGTACAATATGCCCGTCATCCATAATGATAACGGCTCTTGTTTTCCGACCGTACGTTGCATCTAACAGAATGTTTTGCTCACGTCCTTCTTGCACAAGACGCTTAATAGGTGCTGATTCTGGACTGACGATCGCAATGATACGATGAGCAGACACGATATTTCCGTATCCTATATTCAAAAATTGCAACATGGTCACCTGTGCCTCCTAGTAAGTCTAACCGTATTCCTAAGCTACTAAACTGTATAGACAGCTATTCAATATTCTGTACCTGTTCGCGGATTTTTTCAAGGTTATTTTTCATTTCTACAACATATTTTGAAATAGTTCCATCATTTGCTTTTGATCCAATTGTATTCATTTCACGATGCATTTCTTGAACGAGAAAATCAAGCTTACGACCAATGGATTCATTGCTTTCCAACGTTTCGCGAAATTGTTCAAAATGGCTTTGTAACCTTACCAATTCTTCATGAATATCACAACGATCTGCAAACAGTGTTACTTCTGTTAAAATTCGTTGTTCATCGAACTCCACACTTCCTATTTCTTTCAACCTTGCTTCTAACCGTTCCCGGTATTTTTGTACGATAACCGATGAGAGGGGAGTAATACTTTGGACACAATTTTCAATGATTTCAATACGTTTAAGTAAGTCATTGTGTAGCTGCATGCCTTCTCTATCTCGCATCCCCTTCATCATGGTCACGGCTAAAGAAACCGCTTCATACAAACTTCCTTCAAACTCTTCATCTATTTTTTCAGCTTCTTCAATTGAAGTAACGTCAGGCATTGCTAATAGCTGTTGCGTGGTAATGGTAGTAGGTAAGTTAAATTTATTACCTGCTAAAACCATGATTTCCTTGTACTGCTCTAATAGCTCCCAATCTACCCGCAACTTTCTTTTAACAAGTCCTTCTCCTTCAACCGAAATCGAAACTTCAACCCGTCCCCGACGTACATTGGAAGCGATTACCTTTTTCACCTTATCTTCAAATATCATCAAATGTCTAGGCAGTCGTATATTAGTTTCTAAGAAGCGGTGATTAACCGATTTCATTTCTACAGTAATTACAAATGCATTCCGCTCTATCTTTGCTCGTCCAAATCCTGTCATACTCGAAATCATCTTATCACATCCAATAATGATATCTCTTAACGAAAAAGGTAATAGAGATTGTTTCTCTACTACCATATAAAATAATAACATATTTGCATTGCCTTGACTATTTATAGTTCACTTCTCCCTTCATAAAGAGTGGTCTTTTTTTCATTTTATGCTTCGTAAATATAGAACCCACTAATAAAAAGGTTGGAATCGCTGATAATGCACCAATTAAAAGCCAGTCTCTAGCCTCTATTGGACGCGTATTAAAGATTAATTGAAGCGGCTCATAATAAATAACCGCGAGCATAACAAGCATCGATAAGAGAACTGCACCTACTACGTATAAGTTGCCAAAAGGATTACGATGAAAGATAGAATGCTCACTTCGACAATCAAATACGAGTATAAGCTGAGACAAAACAAGGGTAGCAAATGTAACAGTTTGTGCGTAGTTTAGATCGTTTGGATTTTGGTTATTTGAAATAATGAAAGAAAGTAGAGTTACAAATCCAATTAAAAAGCCCCTACTTATGATTTTCCATCCTAATCCTCTGGAAAATACCCCTTCTTTCGGATGACGCGGTTTTCTCTTCATCACATCTTCCTCAGGAGCATCTAATCCTAAAGCCATCGCTGGAAGACCATCAGTCACAAGATTCACTAACAATATTTGAATAGGAACTAGAGGAAGCGGAAGTGCCAATACCATTGCAAATAACATGACAAGAATTTCTCCTACATTAGAAGCTAGTAAATATCGAATAAATTTTCGAATATTTTCATAGATATTTCTACCTTCCTCAATTGCTTCTTTAATCGTAGCAAAGTTATCATCGAGTAAAATGAGTGAAGAGGCTTCCTTTGCCACATCTGTTCCAGAAATCCCCATTGCGATTCCAATATCAGATGCTTTAATCGCAGGAGCATCGTTTACACCATCCCCGGTCATAGCTACAATATGATTTCGATTTTGAAGAGCTCTTACTATTTTCAATTTATCCTCGGGTGATACACGTGCAAACACATATGTCTTTTCTACAATTTCTTCCAATTCATCAACCGACATACGAGATAACGCTTCTCCATCTACAACCTTCCCGTCCTCAGGTAATATGGCAAGGTCCTTGGCAATGGCCATCGCTGTCACCTTATGATCTCCAGTAATCATAATCGTACGAATTCCTGCTTCCTTACATTGGTGTACAGCTGCCTTTACCTCTGGTCTTGGTGGGTCCATCATTCCTTGTAACCCCACGAACAATAAGTTTTTTTCTGCATCTCGTTCATCCACAATCACTTCGTTACTTGATAAGGGCTTATATGCTAAGGCTATCGTTCGCAGCGCCTTTGAGCCAAGCTGTGAAATAGCTTCTTGTACTTCTGTTTTATGAATGGACATAGACTGTGCTCTATTCGCCCATAAAATACTGCTGCATAGTTGTAACAGAACGTCGGGTGCCCCTTTGGTCACGACAAAACGTTTCCCCTTTGAATCCCTTATAATCACACTCATCATTTTACGAGTAGAATCAAACGGAAATTCTTTTTCTATCTTATATTGCGCTTGCAGCACCTCTCTTGTAAAACCAGCCTTCATGGCAGCTGCAATTAGGGCGCCTTCTGTCGGATCTCCGTCTAACACGTAATCTTTCTTTTTTTTCACGATAGTTGCATGATTACAAAGCACCCCAAATTGTAGCAATTGTTGCAAAGAGGAAACACTGGTCGGTACGATTTTTTTACCATTTTGCATAAATTCTCCCGATGGATTGTACCCTTTTCCTGTTACATTCCAAATCTCTCCACCAGACCAGAGATGGGTAACCATCATTTTATTTTGCGTCATCGTTCCTGTTTTATCGGAACAAATAACAGAAGCACAACCTAGTGTTTCTACAGCAGGTAATTTACGGACAATCGAATTTTTCTTAATCATTCTCTGTACACCTAACGACAGAGCTACCGTTACAATTGCTGGTAATCCTTCTGGAATTGCTGCTACCGCTAAGGATACACCAGCAAGAAACATATTATATATGTTGTTTCCTTGATATACCCCGATCACGACAACAAGTGCTGTTAACAGTAGCGCTACTACAATTAAAATTTTTCCAAGCTGTTCAAGTCGTCGTTGCAACGGAGTTTCATTTTCTTCCGCACTTTGAAGCAAATCTGCAATCTTTCCCATTTCTGTATTCATCCCTGTATTTACAACAACACCTATTCCTGAACCTCTCGTTACCATCGTACCCATAAACGCCATATTCGTTTGGTCCCCGAGCCCTATATGATCACTGCTTATTGCTTCCACCTTTTTTTGAACCGGAACCGACTCACCCGTTAAGGCGGACTCTTCTATGTATAAGCTAGTCGCTTCAACAACCCGAATATCAGCCCCAATTCGGTCACCACTCATGAATTTTATGACGTCCCCTCTAACGAGACCTTTAGAAGGAATCTTTATCCATTTTCCATTTCGCATAACCGTGACCTGGGGTGATGCTAATTCCTTCAATGCTTCAAGTGATTTTTCTGCTTTACGCTCTTGAAAAAAGCCAAGTATCCCATTAATTAGGACAATCGCAACAATAGCGATAGCATCGACTAGTTCTCCTAGTAGCGCAGAAATAATCGTTGCACCAAGTAAAACGAGGACCATAAAATCCTTGAACTGAGCGATAAATACGCTCCATGCAGATGGAAGTTTCGTTATACGCAAATCATTTGAACCGAATTGTTTATAGCGATTATTTGCTTCTATCTCTGTTAATCCCATCGACACATTCGTTTTCATTGCCTTTTCTACTTCATGTGTACGCAGTTCATACCAGTTCATCTCATTTCACCTCAGCTTCTCTTCTCTACTGACAGCATATTCAGACTCGTCCTAAAACATGCTATAATAAAACATTAGTTGGAATTGCAAAGGAGGAAAACAACTATGTCCTTTGATGGATTATTTACTAGAGCCATTGTTCATGAAATAGCGGAGCCACTTTTATCCGGACGGATTTCAAAAATATATCAGCCATCCAAATACGAGCTTCTTTTACACATTCGCTCTCAAAGAAAAAATTGTAAGCTGCTTCTCTCAGCACATCCTACCTATGCTAGAATGCACTTTACCACTCAAAACTACGATACGCCTTCTTCCCCCCCTATGTTTTGTATGCTTCTTCGAAAGCATTTAGAAGGAGGTATTATAGAAGAAGTTTGGCAAGATGAGCTTGAGCGGATTGTACATATTAAGGTAAGGAGCCGAAATGAAATTGGCGATGAATCGCTCAAAACGTTAATTATTGAAATTATGGGACGCCATAGTAACATCATTTTAGTAGAAACGAATACCAACACAATATTAGACAGTTTAAAACACATCTCTGCCAACGTAAATCGATATCGAACTGTTTATGCTGGAGGAACTTACATTGCTCCGCCATCACAGCATAAACAAAATCCGTTACGGATTGAATCAAAGGAAGACTTTCTCAAACCACTTGATTTTTTAGCAGGGAAAATGGACAAACAACTAGTTACTTCATTTTCCGGAATGTCTCCTCTATTAACGAAGGAAATTCTTTCATTAGCTGGATTAGCAAACGAAACAGCCTTGGAAAATTCCTTCTTCCAAACATTAGAAAAACTGAAAAACCACCAGTATACACCGACAATGGTTGTATCGGGGAACAAGGAATATTTCTATATGTTACCTCTTACCCATCTAACAGGAGAAGTGAAGGAATTTGCAACGTTAGGCGAGCTGTTAGATCGTTTTTTCTTTAGTAAAGATAACCGTGATCGTGTAAAGCAGCAAGCGCATGATTTAGAAAAGTTTATTCAAAATGAATTAGCGAAAAATGAGAAAAAATTACTGAAGTTACAAGCAACGTTACAAAGTGCAGAAAAGGCTGACCACTATCAGCTGCTTGGTGAATTGATAACGGCAAACATTTACGCCATACAAAAAGGGGACATGGTTGCGGAAGTTAGCAATTATTATGACGAACAAAATGCTACTATCTCCATTTCTTTAAATCCATTAAAAACGCCATCAGAGAATGCACAAGCCTATTTTCACAAATACCAGAAAGCGAAAAACTCTGTAACCGTCGTGATGGAACAAATCGAAAAAACGAAGGAAGAAATTTTATATTTTGAAGGCCTGCTCCAGCAGATGGAATCAGCTTCTCAAAAGGATATAGAAGAAATTCGGGAAGAGTTAGCTGAAGAAGGGTATATACGCAAACGAGCACAAAAAATGAAGAAAAAGAGTATTAGCAAGCCCATTCTTGATTTCTATACGTCCAGTGATGGAACAGAAGTTGTAATCGGTAAGAATAATAAACAAAACGAATACTTAACGCATCGCTTTGCGCGCCGGGATGAAATATGGCTTCATACGAAGGATATACCAGGTTCTCATGTTCTGATCCGAGCAACAGAGCCGAGTGAGCAAACTATTATAGAAGCAGCTACGCTTGCCGCTTACTTTAGCAAAGCAAAGCATTCCAGCTCCGTACCGGTTGACTTTACGAAAATCCGATACGTTAAAAAACCAAGCGGAGGTAAGCTTGGTTTTGTGACATACGATCATCAACAAACCGTGTATGTTACTCCGGAAGCAGACATCGTTATGCGATTAAAAAAATAAAATAAACGGATAGAATCTCTCAAAATAGAGCTTCTATCCGTTTATTTCGTTCTGATTCATAAAATCACATACTTCTCTACTTAACCAGCGGGATGTTTATGTTCTTTTATAACACGTAATGATTGCAATTCATAATCTTCGGCTCCTTTAACAGGAATACCAGCTTCTAGATTCCTTCTTGTGTAGATAAGATTTTCTTCTGTTATGATTTCACCTGGGATAAAAATAGGAATACCTGGGGGATACACCATAACAAATTCAGCAATCACTCTACCAGTTGATTCTTCAAAAGGAATGACTTCAGTTTCTGCATAAAATGCGTCACGTGGAGTTAAGGCAAGTACCGGTATACTTGGTAATAAAACAGGCATTTCTATATGAATATCTCTAAGATCGCTACATTCATTTGAAAGTTCCTTTAATGCATGGACAAGCGTCCGCAAATCTTCTTCCATATCACCATTTGTAATTATACAAAGAATATTATAAAGATCAGATAATTCAACCTCAATATGAAACCTTTCACGAAGCCATACTTCTACATCATACCCCGTAATCCCAAGATTTTTTACTGAGATAAGGAGCTTGGTAGGATCCATAGCAAATG
>NZ_JBXKMX010000179.1:0-6004 GCF_056992975.1 Ectobacillus sp.
TCACGATCCTCTGCTTGTTGAATCGCAGAAAGCTTCGTACCTAATATTTCAACGCCGCATTCTTCAAGTACTCCTGATTCAGCCAATTGAACTGCCATATTTAAGGCTGTTTGCCCCCCTAATGTAGGCAAAATGGCATCTGGGCGTTCTTTCCGAATAATACGACTTACAAATTCAACGGTAAGTGGTTCAATGTATACTTTATCAGCAGTCGCTGTATCAGTCATAATTGTAGCGGGATTTGAATTAACGAGAATGACTTTGTAGCCTTCTTCTCTTAAAGATTGGCATGCTTGCGTACCAGAATAATCAAATTCTGCTGCCTGCCCAATTACAATCGGACCTGATCCAACAACTAGTATGGTTTGAATGTCTAAGCGTTTTGGCATAGTTGTTCTCCTTCCTTCTTCCCATTCTTGATCATTAGTAAAAATTGATCGAACAAGCTGTTAGCATCTTCTGGTCCTGGTGAAGCCTCTGGATGATATTGTACAGTGAAAGCAGGTGCCGAAGTATGACGAACTCCTTCTACTGTTCCATCATTTAAAGCTAGATGTGTAATTTCAAGTGGTGTATTTACAATCGATTCTTTTTCCACTGTATAGCCATGGTTTTGTGAAGTAATGGTTACCTTACCCGTTTCTAAATGTTTAACTGGATGATTGGAACCATGATGACCAAATTTCATTTTCACAGTATCTGCTCCGCATGCAAGTGAAAACAACTGATGGCCAAGACAGATACCAAAAATCGGAACTTTTCCGATGATATCTTGTATCATTTCAATTGCTTGTGGTACTTCCTTCGGATCTCCTGGTCCATTGCTTAGCATAATTCCGTCGGGATGTAATCGCAAAATTTCTGTGCTAGTAGTGTCATACGGTACAACTATGACATCACAATTTCGATTATTCAATTCTCGTAAAATGCCATGTTTCATTCCAAAATCAACAAGAACTACGCGGTAGCCACGTCCTGGACTTGGATACGGATCCTTTGTTGAAACACGTTTCACATGATCTGTAAATACAGTTGCTTTTAGCTTACTTACGATATAGTGCGTATCCCCTTCCATATCGCAAAGGCGACCCTTCAATGTTCCGTGCTCGCGTATAATTTTCGTTAACTTTCTCGTATCAATACCTGATAAACCTGGTATATGTCGTTCACGCAAATATTCGTCAACGGTCTTCTCACTGCGGAAATTGGATGGATATTCACATAATTCCTTTACGATTAAACCATTAATAGAAGGATTAATAGATTCAAAGTCATCTCTGCTTATGCCATAATTTCCAATAAGCGGATAGGTGAGTGTAACAATTTGATTACAATAGGAAGGATCAGACAAAATCTCTTGATACCCCGTCATACCAGTATGGAATACTACCTCTCCCGATTTTTCAATATCACCGCCAAATGCTTCCCCAACAAAAACGGTACCATCTTCTAATATTAGCTGTCTTTTCATGAGAATACACTCTCCTTTCGCCAAGCAATTTTACCATCTACAAGTGTCATTACAGGCCATCCTTTGCATTTCCATCCTACAAAAGGTGTATTTTTTCCTTTTGAAACAAAGGTTGCTGGATCTATTTCCTGTTCTTTTTCTAAATCAATAATTGTAAAATCTGCTGTCTTTCCTATCTCTAGGCGACCTGCACTTAACCCAAACGTATCAGCAGGCTTTTCTGACATGAGGCCAATAAGCTGCCCAAGAGAAAGGATTCCTGTTTCAACAAAGTGAGTGTAAAGCAGTGGAAACGCAGTTTCTGAGCCAACAATACCAAACGGTGCAAGAAGCATCCCTTTTGCTTTTTCTTCCGCAGTATGCGGGGCATGGTCTGTAGCTATTATATCAATTGTCCCATCAAGTAAACCTTCGATTAAGGCCGCTCGGTCAGCAATTCCTCTAAGCGGTGGATTCATCTTATAGTTTGTATCGAGGGACGGAATATCTTCGTCACATAAAAGTAAATGATGCGGCGTGACTTCTGCTGTAACGTGAATCCCGGCTTTCTTTGCATCGCGAACAACACGTACCGATTCTTTCGTACTAATATGGCAAACATGATAATGGCAGCCTGTCGCTTCTGCTAAAAGTACGTCACGGGCAATTTGTACCGATTCGCAAACAGAAGGGATTCCGTTTAATTCATGTTTCTTTGAAAAAACTCCCTCATGAACACATCCCTTATGGATAAGGGAATTGTCCTCACAATGTGCTACTATTGGCATGTTTATATCTGCCGCTTTCTTCATAGCTTGTAGCATTTGATCAGCTGATTGAATCCCTACTCCGTCATCAGTGAACGCAAAAGCACCAAGCTCCTTTAGGGATGTAAAGTCCGTTAACTCTGTTCCCGTTTGTCGAATAGTAATCGATGCATAGGGTAATACATGAACATGGGCTGTTTCTTTGATTCGATTTTGTAGTGCAAGAAGGTGTTCTTCTGTATCAGGAACTGGCTTTGTATTTGGCATTGCACACACCGTTGTAAATCCACCCTTTGCAGCTGCCAATGTTCCAGTCGCAATTGTTTCTTTCTTTTCGCCGCCTGGTTCTCGTAAATGAACATGGACATCAATAAATCCAGGAGCAATCAATTTACCTGCAACATCAATCGTTTCTGCATCGTGATCCACTATATCCTTATCTAAATTAGCAATGATTCCATCGCTAACTAATACATCTATAGGTTCCACTACACCCACTTTATTCACATAGGAACCGTTTTTAAACAAGTACCTCATTATCTATCCCTCCCCATACACTTGGTAACGCTCTTTTTATCACAGCCATTCGAACAAATACGCCATTTTGCATCTGTTTAAAGATCCGAGAACGATCGCATTCGACAAGTTCACTTGCAATCTCTACTCCGCGATTAACAGGAGCAGGATGCATAATAATACTACCTGGCTTCATGCGTTTTTCTCTTGCAACCGTAAGTCCGAAGTTTTCATGATAATGACTCATTACATTTTTTGCATATTGGTCATGACGCTCATGCTGTACACGTAAAAGCATGAGTACATCTACTTCTGGAATTAGATTGTCTAATTTTTCATAAGAACCAAAGACATTGGAATCGTCCTTCCATTCTTCTGGACTAACAAAATATACTTCCGCTCCTAACTTTGTTAGTGCTTCAGCATCGGAACGAGCCACACGGCTATGACGAATATCTCCAACAATTGCTACTTTTAATCCTTTCCAGATCTTGAAATCCTGGGAAATTGTCAATAAATCCAGCAAACATTGTGTAGGATGATTGCCACAACCATCACCTGCATTAATGATTGGAGTCTTTATTTTATCCTGTACTTCTTCAAAGTATCGATCTTTCGGATGACGGATAACAAATGCATTTGCACCGATTGACTGCAATGTTCGAAGAGTATCGTACAACGTCTCCCCCTTTTGAACGCTAGAGAATTGTGCAGAGAAATTTAAAACGTCTAGCCCTAATTTCTTTTGGGCAACTTCAAAACTGGTACGAGTTCTCGTGCTCGGCTCAAAAAACAAATTCGCAACAAATGTTTGTTCCTTTGCTTTTGACACATGACCATTTTTGAAATTTTCGGCATCTTTGAGTATTTCAGAAATTTCTCGTTCTGACAAGTCACTTATCGTTAACAAATGGTTCATTGTAATCCCTCATCTCTTCATTTTTTATCATATCATTTTAGAATATTTATAACAATATATGAATAAAAATACCCCAGCCTTTTTTCGACTAGGGTATAAAACCAAAATGATTGTTACACCCTTTTTCAGTTTCACAAAAACTATAACAAAAGGTGATGCTCTATACTATTATTATTTGCTAGTTTGTTGCTTTTTATCTTTTGGAAGGATCACATTCAAGATCACTCCAACAATAGCTGCAAGCGCCATCCCTTGGACTTGGAACGATGCACCAATCTTAAGAATCGCTCCTCCAATTCCAAGGACTAGAATTACAGACGAAATCATTAGATTACGTTTGTCTCCAAAATCGACTTTCTCATCTACCATCATGCGCAATCCACTAGAAGCGATAACCCCGAACAAGAGGATACTAATTCCTCCCATTACGGAAGTTGGAATACTACTAATTAGTGCAGATATTTTCCCAACGAAGCCGAATACGATTGCCATAAGCGCAGCCCCAACGAATACATATACACTATACGCCCGTGTAATAGCAAGTACTCCGATATTTTCACCATATGTTACACTTGGCGGACCACCGAGGAAAGACGCGATGATTGTTGCTAAGCCATCTCCCAATAAAGAGCGATGTAAGCCTGGATTTTCAAATAAATCACGTTCAATAATACTCCCGAGAACTACTTGGTGACCGATATGTTCTGATATTGTTACTACCGCTATTGGCACCATAAGGAGCGCGATTTCCCATGTAAATGATGGCGTATAGTTTACAAAAGGAATAACAAAGTTCGGAACAGAGAACCACTTTGCTGCATAAACAGGCTGCAAGTCAACTAATCCCTGAAAATAAGCAAATATGTAACCGCCAATAATACCGATTAATACTGGAATAACCCCTAAGAAACCTCGGCCAAAGATAGAAAGTATAATTGTGATAGCAAGAGTAACGAGTGCAACAATAAAGTGAGTCGCACTATATTTTCCATCAGCTGTATTCATTGCCATATTTACTGCTGTTTGTGCAAGTGATAACCCTATTACCATAATAACAGGTCCTACAACAATAGGAGGTAGTAACTTAATAATCCAATCGGAACCTGATTTTTTTATAATAATCGCAACAACGGCATAAACAAGACCTGCTAGAAAACTTCCTACCATTGCATATCCAGGACCTCCCGCTGCCTTAGCTGCAATAATCGGTGCAATAAAAGCGAAAGATGAACCAAGATAGGATGGCATTTGCCCTTTCGTAACAATCAAAAATGTTAATGTACCGATTCCGCTAGTAACGAGTGCAACGGCTGGTGATAGCCCTGTTAAAAATGGAACGAGCACTGTAGCACCAAACATGGCAAATAAATGTTGAATGCTAAGAAAGATCCATTTAGATGGGCTTGGAACGTCATGGATGTCTAATACTGGTTTTTGCATAATTATTCTCCTCCTACGCGAAATACGAAAGTACCAATTCAGGTATAATGTATTGCGAATTTATCTTTGCATGAGTGTAGTGATAATAAAAAAACTCTTTATGCTAGCTGCACAAAGAGTCATACTTGCCCCTACTTATCCATAGGAGTGCACGACCCTTTAGCAGTCTCTCTGGACTACCGTTAAAAGGGTTCTTTATCATAAATACTTACTTTTTCAATCGCATCTACTTCCGAAAGGTCAACTTCGATTCTTTCGTTTTTTGAAGTGGGGATATTTTTCCCAATATAATCCGCCCGAATGGGAAGCTCACGATGACCACGATCGACTAAAACGGCAAGCTGTATTTGAGAAGGCCGTCCAATATCCATAATAGCATCAAGTGCCGCTCTTACGGTTCTTCCTGTATATAACACATCATCAACCAAAATGATTTTCTGATTTGTAATAGAAACTGGAATATCGGACCCTTTCACCAGTGGCTCATGATCTTTCGATTGCAATGTTAAATCATCTCTGTACATGGTAATATCAAGTTCACCAACTGGAATAGAAGTTCCTTCAATCTGTTCAATGCGCTGTGCTAATCGTTTAGCAAGAAAAATCCCTCTTGTTTTAATTCCTACTAGGATGCATTGCTCAACACCCTTATTGTGTTCTACAATCTCATGACTAATACGAATAAGTGCTCTTCGTATCATCTGCTCATCTAGTACAACTGCCTTTTCTTTCATACATTCACCTCCATTTATAAACATCATGTGAGTGAGAGGACATAAAAAAAACCTTCCCGCTGTGCGAGAAGGTTTTGGATACAGATAGAGTGTGTCATCTAATCCCAGTTTATCCGTTTCCTTCTCAACCTCACGGGGCTGTGTTAAAGGACTTATTTAACTGTTATTAGTATGCCAA
>NZ_JBXKMX010000180.1:0-13657 GCF_056992975.1 Ectobacillus sp.
GTCCAAATTTACTTATATAAAAAACTAAATGAAAGTGGGCATTTAGCAAGTGCCATTGTCGTTTGTTACTTCCTCTTAATCTGTATTCTCTCTATTGTTATTGTTAAAATGATTCGAACAAAAAAGGAGACCTTCTAATATGGGATACGTAACGATTGAAAAGGTTAGTAAGTCCTTTCAACATCAAACTGTACTTCATGAATTACAGCTTTCTATAAATAAAGGCGAGTTCGTGACGCTCTTAGGACCAAGTGGGTGCGGGAAAAGTACCCTGTTACGAATCGTGGCAGGGTTAACAAATCCTGAGCAAGGTATAATAAAAATAGATGGACAAGATGTAACAAATGTCTTGGCTAAAGATCGTCAAGTCGGTATGGTCTTTCAATCCTATGCACTATTCCCTAATATGACAGTGGAAGAAAACATAGCATTTGGACTTACTATGAAAAAATTAAGTAAAACAGTGATTCAAGAAAAAGTAGCAAATATCATTGAACTTGTAGGCTTATCAGAAAAAGAAAAAGCATATCCGCGTGAATTATCAGGTGGTCAGCAACAACGTGTTGCATTAGCACGTTCACTCGTAACGGAACCGAAAGTGCTCCTTCTGGATGAACCGCTAAGTGCACTTGATGCGCAAATTCGAAAAAATTTACAAAAACAACTTCGTATGATTCAACAAAAGTTAAATATGACAATGATTCTTGTTACGCATGATCAAGAAGAAGCAATGGCAGTCAGTGATCGTATTTATATATTGAATGCTGGACATATTGCTCAAAGTGGAACACCACATGAAATATATACGCATCCTGTAAATGAATTTGTTGCCAGATTTATTGGAAATTATAACGTTTTGGATAAAAAACAAATGGTACAGTTAATTGGGGAGAAAAAAGAGCTTACTACGAACCTATATGCTATTCGACCTGAAGCATTTTCTACTTTACAGGTAGAAAATAGCTATGAGTTGTCAGGAAAAGTATTAAGAACGATGATGTTAGGGAAAGTGATTCGCTATGAGATGGATTGTTTTGGAATTCCGGTAGTGGTGGAGCAACTGCACCATTCATCAGGACATATCCAAATGAATGAAACAATGAACGTGTATCTTAGAAAACAGGATGTGATTGCACTGCAATGAATGTAATGTTTACAGAACGCCACCAATATATAATTGCGAAACTTTCGAAAGAGAAGAAAGTGTTTGTAACCACTCTTGCCAAGGAATTAGGAGTAACACCTGAAACGATTCGTCGTGATTTAGATATATTAGAAAGCGAAAAAAAGTTACAACGAATACATGGTGGAGCAGTAAAATACCATCAAACGAACAATGAACCTCATTTTGTAAAAAAGATGAATTTATATGCCGATGAAAAAATGGCTATTGGAAGGAAAGCAGCTGAATTTATTAAAGATGGAGACACTGTGATGATTGATGTAGGAACGACAACAATCCATCTTGCAAGTAATATAAGCGGAGTTAGAGGAGTTACAATTGTAACGAATTCACTAGCTGCAGCACAAGAGCTAAATAATCGTCTTGAAAATAAAGAACTTGAAGGGAAGGTCATTGTTCTAGGAGGGGTAACAAATCCAGAACAAAAATCGATTGTTGGTGCATTAACATGTAAATTTTTAGAAAATTTTCGTTTTGATAAAGTATTTTTATCATGTGGTGGAGTTTCGATAGATAGTGTGAGTGACTATGATTGTGAAGAATGTGTAGTTTCTTCCGTTATGGTGGAACGAGCTAATCAAGTATTTCTCATGGCTGATTCTTCTAAACTGGATAATGAAGCTTTTTATTCAATATGCTCGTTATCCAAAGTGGATTATATTATTTGTGATCAAGCTATGCCAAATGAATGGAAGAACCATCAGCTAGATACAATGCTCCGGTGGGTTATTGCAGAGACTGATGCAGACTAGTAGTTATGATATCATGAGAGCCTAAATTTGTTTAGTTTTCGCAATGATTATAAAACAAAGTAAAGGGATTTTTACTTTGTTTTATTTCTTTTTTTATAGTAATCTGTTATAATAAAGTAAATTATTTTTGTTCGGTATATTGTTGAAAGAGTGTTTGCTATAACATCGTCTTGAAAGAGTATGAAGAGCAAGAATGGTAAAACAATGTGGGACATCCACGCAGGAGGAAAAAGATTATGTTACAAGGTAAAGTAAAATGGTTTAATGCAGAAAAAGGTTTCGGTTTCATCGAAGTTGAAGGTCAAGACGACGTATTCGTTCATTTCTCTGCAATTCAAGGAGAAGGCTTCAAAACTTTAGAAGAAGGCCAAACTGTTTCTTTTGAAATCGTTCAAGGCGCTCGTGGACCACAAGCAGCTAACGTTACAAAATAATTGTAACATCCAAAAAGCTGACTACAAACTATGTTTGTAGTCAGCTTTTTTTTGCGTGTAGAAAGATGTAAATTTTCCCCACATCCTAAGGGTTCCTACAGCTATATATGTAAATCCTTTAACCACTTCGTATAATTCTTTTTTCTATTTCAAAAAACTCACATAATTTCTTCTTATTTTTAACACATTTCTTTGGTATCTTACATTGTAACGTGAGAAATGTTAGATTTCTCATTTTCTTCTTGAGGGGAATGAAGAAATGAAAGCGATTAAACCCATACTCATTTTGGTAATAGTACTATTTTTCTTTCCTTTTCCAAGTACGGCAGGGGCACAATTGTTGCAATCTCGAATCGATGAGGCTCCAGAAAATAGTGTGATTCACGTAGATGGTATATATAACGAAGCCATTATTATAAGAAAGCCCATTTCGTTAGAAGGAACTGAGGATACAAAGATCGTTTCTTGCACAGATACACCGACGTTAATTATACAAGGAAAAGGGGTGACTGTGAAAAATATAACTGTTGAGAAATGTGAAGGCGGTAAAGATGTACCTGCAATCTATGTGACCGGTAATGAGCATACGTTGAATACAATCCATGTACGTGCTATGCAGACGGGTATTCAACTAGATAAAGCATCACACATTACGATTATTAATAGCTTAGTGGATGGTCGTGGTCAAAAAAACGGGATTGATCTCTGGGAGTCTACGGATAATTTGATTTCAAATACGGATATCACACATGCTAGAGATGGAATCTATTTAGAAAATAGTAATCGCAATGTAATTGAGCGTAATTCGATTGAACAATCTAGATATGGAATGCACCTTATGTTTTCAGATGATGTAGTACTAAACGAAAATCATTCTGAGCACAATGTTACCGGTGCGATGGTAATGGAAGCAAATCGAACGACTATATCCAACAATACTTTTTCATACAATTCAAATAATGTAAATGCCCAAGGATTACTTTTGTATGATGCAAATCGTACAAATATTTTTCAAAATACGATTTCATATAACAGAGTCGGAATCTATGTTGAAAAATCGGAACAAAATAAATTGTATACCAATAGAGTGCAAGGGAATTTTGTTGGAATTCAGTTAAAGAATGCAAACAGCCAGGTTGTGCAACAAAATGATTTTATTGGAAATGTAGTTGAGGCACAAGCTGTAAATAGTTCAAATAATCAATTTGCTACAAATTTTTGGGATTCATCCGTAACACTTGATACGACAGGTAAAGGAATTAGTAGCATTCCATATAGAATGGACCCATTTTTTTTAACATTAACGAGTAATATTCCGGAATATCAGGTGTTTTTTCAGGCACCGGGGATGTCTTTATTACAAAATCTATTAAAAAGTCCAGATTCAGCAGTGGTAACAGATTGGAATCCTGTTGTTCCACGTTCATTGAAACAGGAAAATCAGTCTCAGCCAGTCACATATCTGATTCTAATGAGTGTGGGCATGGTAGCTCTAAGTATATTCTTATTTCTAATTGGGAGGAAACGAATATGAAAAAAGGTTTTGTATCAACTGTATTAGTAGTTGTTATTTTTACAATGTTAGCGGCATGTGGCAAACAAGCAGTAAATCCGGTAGCAGTTGACGAAAAAAATGATAAATGCGCAACGTGTAATATGGCTGTAACGAACAACCAATATGCAACCGAAGTGGTTTTAGAAAATGGAAAAGCACTAAAATTTGATGATATAGGTTGTATGTATAAATGGTTACAAGAAAATAGCGGTGAAAAGCTGCAAGCAAAATTTGTACGCGATTATAATACAAAAGAATGGGTGCCATCGGAGAAAGCTACCTATGTGTATGAAACATCTATTAAAACACCAATGGCATACAATGTTATCTCATTTCAAAATAAATCCGACGCTGAATCTTATGTGAAAAATCATAAGGGATCCGTACTTTCGTATGAAGATTTAAATAATCATAAGTGGGAAATGAATAAAGAAATGATGAAAATGATGAAGGATAATAAAGCAATGAACCCTACTAATTAAGAAAAAAATCGTTTTTTTCCAGGAGGCATGCTTTATGTGGCATATTTGGCGCACTGAATGGCGTATTTCGATGAGACAACGTTCGTTCTATGCATTTTTCATATTGTGGGTCGTTGTGAATTCGTTGTTATTCCAACTTGTGAAGAATGTTTCTTCCTTATCATCTTATACAAATGTAACAGGGACTACAGTCAATCTTGTCCTGTATATGATTCCACTTTTCATGCTGATCATCGGATCATTTACAATAGCAAATGAAATGGAAAATGGTCAATGGAAGTTGCTTTGCACATATCCAATTTCATCATTCTCCTATGTGGTAGGAAAATGCGGGGGACAGGCTACAGCTCAGCTTATTCTATTTACAATGAGTTTTGGTACAAGTACGTTGATTGGATTATTGTTAGGTATTCCGCTTTATTTGGAGTGGACAGTAGCATTGTATATCTTTAGTGTATGGCTCTTATTATTTTTCCTTATACTTGGCGTTAGTATAGGAGCGCTAGTTCATACTAGGTGGCAGGCACTTACTTTGTCGGTTATCGTTTGGTTTTTCCTAATTATTATGTGGCCATCTATGATTATTTCTATTCTTTCATTTGTGCCTTATACTTGGATTTCCCCTATTTTAAGGATGATTATATTTTTAAATCCTGCCGAATTACTCAGGGTTGTATTCATAATCACATTAAATGGGGGCTCTGTTTTTGGTCAAACCTATGACACTATTATTGTATCGCTTAGTACGCCATTTGGCTGGACGTTATTACTGGTGTATACAATTGTTTTTTCACTGTTATGCCTTCTGTTTTCCTCATGGAAGCTTGAAAGGGGGAGATGGCAATGACTGTACTTGCAATAAATAATATTTCTAAGATGTATAAGCAAACGACAGTTTTCCACCCATTTTCTTTAAAAGTTGAAGAAGGTACCACTATTGCGCTATGTGGAGGAAATGGGGCTGGGAAAAGTACGTTTTTACAAATGCTTGCAGGCTTAGCTTTACCATCTACCGGTTCAATTCATTTATATGACATGGATGTAAGCAAGCAGAGAAAGCAATATGTTTCTCATATTGGATATATGCCGGACGATTTTTCTGCACAAGAAATGCTAAGTGTAGAAGAATTTCTAAATTTTTATGCGCATTTTCGGTATGTAAAACGTGAACAAGTTGATGCATTGATTGTAAAGCTCGACTTGGTAAAACAAAAGAATATGCAAATTAAACAGCTATCAAAAGGGATGAGACAGCGTCTATTACTCGGCCAGGCATATATGGGTAACCCAACTCTTCTTCTATTAGATGAACCAACAAATGGGCTTGATCCATATTGGATTCGTATGTTCATGCAGCTTATAAAAGAGAGAAACCAAATTACTATTTTTTCGACACATATGATGGACGTAGCGGCAGAATTGGCAGATATCATTTTGTTTTTAAAGGAAGGGACAGTCACTCATCAGTTTTTCAATAGTGATGATAAGGCGAAAATGACATTACAGTTATTAAAGCTTTATCGAAGTTAGAAAGGAAGTACAGCCGGAAAATGGAATGACTATTATTTCCGGTTGTATGTATGGGAAATCCATTTAAACATTTTTTGTAACGTTTCATTGCGAACATCTGATGGTAGGTGATGTCCGTAGCCTTTCAGTGGTAACAGTTCTACTTCTGCCTTATTTTCTTTTAATGCTTCATACATGTCTTGACCGTGGCTATAATCAACTTGAATATCATTTGTTCCATGTATAATTAGAACGGGACAATGGATATCACTTGCCATATGAATAGGAGATCGTTGTTGATAGGCAAACGGATTTCTAGTAGGAGTTCCATGTAATACTCGTTTTAACATTCTTCTAAGTTCAATCCGCTCTTCATATGTTTTTGTAACGTCGGATACACCACCCCAAAGTATGAGTGATTGTATATTTCCCAGTTCAGATGCTGCTTGCGTCGCATTAATCGATCCTCGGGAAAATCCTAGGATAGAAATATTTCCATTACAAAAAGGGAGCTGTTTTAGTAATTCATACGCTGCAGTTACATCGTGCTTGTCTGCTCCTCCGAATTCATCTCTTCCTTCTCCGCCTTCATTTCCTTGGTAAGCAGGAGCAAATACTACATAACCAAAATTCGTATATTCCTCAATCCAACTCGTTCGAACTTTTCCCACCTTCCATATGCCACCTCTGCAATAAATAAGTCCTGGCAGTTGATAGGACATGATGTTTTTTGTCGGACGTTGTAAGGAACAGGTAAGTTTTGTAATGGGAAGATTATGTTCTCCGTATATGAGTCTTATTTCGTTTTGTATATGTGAAAGGGGAAGGTCGTATTCGTTTGGAATTCCTAAGTAGCCTTTTATCTTTAATCCATTTGAAATATAAGTTACATGGTAAATCATTGTATACATCTCCAATAAAATGAATCGCTATATCAAAAACAATAACGCTAGTGACTGGAAATCGCAAGATATATGCATGATTAGGGGAAGGAACGGATTGGTTCACGCCTCTTAAAAAGGTGCTTCGATTTTATTAGAGATAATCTAGTAAACCATAAAAAATAGAAGATTAGAGTGAAAAACCTTTTTTCCTATATCTATTGTGTATTCGAATGAAATTTATGATTAATTAACTACAAAATAGATTCAGTATAGAGTATGATTATAGAGTAGTAGGAAGTTACAAACAGGGGGATTAATAGATGATTAGCTTGAAAAAAGTAGGAATACTTGCAATCCTGTGTATGGGTGTTTTCTCAGTCGCTGTAGGATGTTCTTCTAATCAAAAAACAGCAGTTGCTGCAAGTGAAACGAAAACACAAACGGTTCAGGAACTTGCAACAATTCCTACATCGAGTTCTTTGAAGGAAGAACCGTTGCAATTTAATGGTCAAATTCGAAAAGTAGCATACTTAACTTTTGATGATGGCCCAGGTAAATTTACAGCCCAAGTATTGGATATATTGAAACAAAACAATATTAAGGCAACTTTTTTCCTAATTGGTTCTCATGCTGAGCAGTACAAAGATCTTGTACAAAGAGAAGTAAAAGAAGGAAATTATGTGGGCATGCATAGTATGTCACATGATTATAAAAAGTTGTATGTTCAAGGCGATTTTGTTAATGAAATGGAAGAAGATCAAAAATTAATAAAAACGATTTCAGGAGTAGAGCCTCATCTAGCACGTCCACCATATGGATCTATGCCTGGTTTAAATCAGCAACTGCGTGATAAAGTGGCGGATGCGCATTTAAAGATTTGGGATTGGACAATAGATTCTTTGGACTGGAAATATAATAAGGTACCCGCGGATAAATCAGTTCCTGCTATTGTACAAAATGTTGTGTCGCAAGCTAAAGGAAATCGTGAAGTGATTCTTATGCATGATATTCATCAACAATCTTTAGATGCTCTTCCTGCAGTCATTAAAGCAGTAAAAGATAAGGGCTACGAATTTGAAGTGTACAATGAACAAGAGCATTTCAGCTTAAATTTTTGGCATGACAATCGTTTATAAAACTGATAGTTATTATAAATACTTCCTCCAAAAAAGGCCTTTACAAAAAGTAAAGACCTTTTTTGGGCTTATTTCATGGGCTATCCTCAAATTAAATTTTACTTTATTCATGAACTAGTTTTCTGCACTTAGTATGATTAGTTGGATCATTCTGCATAGTACTCTGAGAGCCATTCAGATAACATTCTATCATTTCATCCAAACGCCGTATGGCACTAAGTGCTTTTTCTTGAGAAATTCTACGATAATGATGGTTTCCGCCTAGCTCCTCATCCATTTCATCTGCTGTTTTTACAATTTGCTGTAGTGTACTTCTTTGTATAATAGCGCCAGGTAAGTATGAATCAGTATGAAGTAATATAGCGAGTGAAATTTCCTTTGCGTCTTTTGGATTTTCTCCTAAACGAATAAGTAGTTTATGTGCACGTTCAGCGCCTTTAATCGCATGTATATCGTTCTTTTTATATAAATCATAGTCCCATTTACCATTGTTGTACCAAGTATAATGTCCAATATCATGTAAGAATCCTGCTTTTGTAGCTAAATCGACAGAAATGTTATGTTCTTTTGCTAAGTGAAACGCATGATAGGCAACAGATAAGGCGTGCACCATGCCGGATCGATTTACATACTTCTGGACAATACGATGACTATATAGTTGTTCTAACGTTACGTTACGCATATCATTCGCTCTCCTTTGCTACATGATTTTTCCCCTGTTTTATGCATGGTTACTTTCCCGCTTATTTTCGAAAAATTAGGTAGAATTCGTTAAATATATTCAGAACATTGTACTGTATTATTGCTGTTTCGTAAAGTATTTTTATTCGATGTTCTTTATTTAAAAGCGGAAAAAGCATGTATGTTTTGATGGAAGGAAAACGCGCAAATAAAAGAAGAAAAAGAATTGTTTATAACAGGTAGAATTTGTTTGAATAGTATTTGCAGATTAGTGAAAACTAACGTGGATAACTGTGAAGGAGAGTGCTTGAATGAAAATTTTATCTTCCATACTTGTTTTGCTGATTATGTTGTTCGGCGGGCAAAACTTTGCACATGCCAATGAAATGAAACCGGAAAAAGTTCTTACAGCTGAGCAGAAAAAAGAGATTGCATCGTTGCAACGTGATATTTTAACAAAAAAGAAAGAAATCATATCCAAATATGTAGAGTATGGGGTGATTACAAAGGAAAAGGGCGATGCAATGATTGTTCATTTACAAGAACACTACGATACTCTTGAGAAAAATGGTTTTATTCATAAAAGAAGTGAACGCCATCAACATACAAAAGACAATACACCATAAAGAAAGAGCTTTCTGTTTCAACAAGGGCACTAAAAAATTTATTTAGTGCCCTTGTTTCATGGATGTACAAGATGTGATGACTGTTTCTCCGCTTCTCCCTTATTTTAAGAGTTCCCTTATTTGCTGCAATAAGAAAAACAGGTATCGTTCTCTTTTATAAACATGAGAACGATACCTGTTCGTTTGTATGGCAATTTTTCAGTGTACTCATTTTGAGAAACTATTTCCCGGTATTCATTTACTTAATACTGATCAGCATGGAGTTCTTGCCCTAACAAATACGTTAAAAATTTTCCGACTTCTTTTGTATCTTCAGGGTGTATGCCGAGCTTAGGTGCCCAGTAGCTCGTATTTGGTATATCGTCATCACACAACAGAGCCATACGCTCACTTTGAAGAGAGACGACCATTGCTTTCCCTAAAAACTTCACAGAATAGATGATGGTTAAGTCATAGCGATGATTACCAGCTGCAATACAGTAGTAATGAATGTTTTGCCTTTCATTTTCTTCAGATAAAATATCAAAGTTCATTCTTACCACTCCTTTTTAATTGTCTCTTGCGTAATAGGCTGCTGAAGATTCCATAATTTGTGTACGACTTTTTGAAAAATACTAGGACTTGTACACATTATTACGTAATTTTATAAATTCGCTACAGAGTATAGTATATTCCTCCTATGTCACAAAAATGTTACTTTTGTCTTGTATGCAAGTATAGATCCAAGTCATTATTAGCACGATTGGTGAGTACGTCACGTACAATGGATGCAAGAACCATACTATAAACGATTCCATTATCCCCATAACCAAAAATAAAATAACAATTTGGCATGGTTTCATATATACCTAGCATAGGAAGACCGTCATGCATTGTGCCAAAATGGGCAGCCAATGCGTATTCTGCTTTTACATGAATTTGAGGAAAAAGCTTGTTACACTCTTTAATAAGTTCCTTCTTTTTATGCACGAGTTTTGTATCGCGTTCTGTAGAATTAGATAGATTTTCATCAAGTCCACCAATAATAATCCGATTGTCAAAAGTAGTACGCATATAAATATAAGGGCGTGCAGTTTCCCATATAAGTGTACGTTCATGCCAATCTGATAAATCTTCAACTGGATTTGTAACGACAGCATAAGTACTACTAATTACAGCATTTTTTTCTATTTTAAATGCTAATCCTTCATATCCTGCAGCTACAATTACGTGTTTGGCGATAATGGCATGTCTTTGCTTTGTATAGAAAACAGCATTTTCTTTCTTGAGTACTTTTCCTACTATTTCTGTCTCTTCGTAAATACGAGTTCCCCTTTTTTGGGCCCATTCCATAAGTCCAATTGTATATACATAGGGATTGATTTCAGCATCATTATTTACATAGAGAGCAGCTTTTTTCTTAAAAGGATATAAACGTCCTATTTCTGTTTCTGTTAATAACTTTGCTTGGAATCCATATTTTTGTAGGTAATATAGTTCGTTTTGTAGTTTTTTTAGATCCTTATCATAACTAGCAAAGTAGAGGCTATTCCTTTGAATAAAATTAGGGTCAACGGTTAAGAGGGAGGTAGCTTTTCTAATCTCGTTGATAGCATTAGCACATAACTCAGTATGACGCATTGCGTTTTTTTCGCCAAAGCTAGCGACAAGCTCATGCAGCATCTTATCTCCTAAATATTGAATAAGAGCTGTATTGCTACTCGTACTCCCATATCCTATTCTTCTTTTATCAGTAATTACTACATCAAGTCCTGTTTCGCTTAAATAGTAAGCACATTGTGCAGATGAGATACCACCTCCAATAATTAGAACATCGCATGTAATATCCTCCTCTAAGGATGGATACTGAGGAGCATTTGGAAATGTAGTTGGCCAGTACAATGTTCCTGATTGCAGATTCATCTAGTTTCACCCCATTCTTAACTGCTAGCCATTCTGTTCATTATCGTTGCCGAAAAAGGAATTGATATGCATGCATTTCTTTTTTTAGGATGGATCCTAAAAATAATAGGATTACAAATCATAAAGATTTTTACACATATTTGTACATGTATTTCAATACTATTAAGTGAATGAATAATTTCAGAAATAAGGTTATGTCTGCGTTATATTAAATTGTTTATGAGGAGTGAAGAGATGACAGAAAAGGAATTAGTAAAAGAAGAGAAATTATGGGGGATGTTTGCACATTTATCCTCGTTAGCTGGATTTTTTACAGGAATTGGATTCATTGTGGGACCATTAATTGTGTGGTTAGTAAAAAAAGATGAAAGCGCGTTTGTAGATAGTGAGGGAAAGGAATCATTAAATTTTCAAATTAGTATGCTCATTTATTATATTGTCGCTGGCTTACTATCTCTTGTATTAATTGGTCTCATTCTTATCCCTATTCTGGCGGTGTATCAACTTGTTATTGCTATTATCGCAGCGGTTAAAGCAAAGGATGGGCAGCACTTTCGTTATCCTCTTACTATTCGTTTTATCAAATAAAATAGTATTCTAGTGTTCTGAAACTTCGGCAGTTATGCCGGAGTTTTTTTATAAACGGTAATAGATGTTGAGAAATTTTATTTTAACAAGGAGTAGAAAAGTTATTGTATAATATTCTCGTGAAAATACAATTCTGTAAGCGTTTTACATGATGAATTTACAAGAAACCCATGATAGAACTATTTATTTTATAGTAGAGAATGTGGAGTATAGCAAAATTTGTCGTAAGTTATTTGTAAATTAGTGTTGTACAAAAACAATAAATTTTATATTATTAAATTAAATATTCTAAATATTTTAAATATTTAGAAGAAATAAAAAATAGGAGGGTTACTTGTGATACTAAAAAAAGAGATGTCATTTGTTCTAGCAGCTTCACTCGTATTTGGGATTTTAGCAGGGTGTGGAAAAACAGATCAAACATCCGGTTCAGCTTCGGGTGGAACTGGACAAGTTATTAAAATTGCAACTCAGTCTCCTTTGTCAGGTTCAAGTGCAACATCAGGTGAAGCAATTGAACTAGGAGCGAAATTGAAAGTTGAAGACGCAAAAGAAGAATTTAAGAAACTAGGATATGATTTACAATTTGTTCCTTATGATGATCAGGGCGATCCTAAAAAAGGTGCAGCTAATGCCCAACTTATAGCTTCAGATGCACAAATTCTTGGAGTGGTTGGTCATTTAAATTCAGGTGTTGCCATTCCATCATCTGAAGTGTATGAAAAAAATAATATTGTTATGGTATCTCCTTCTAATACTGCGACAGCAGTTACAGACCGTGGTTTAAAAACGGTGAATCGCATATGTGCACGCGATGATTTCCAAGGACCTGCAGGAGCAGATTATGCAATGAAAACATTGAACGCAAAGAAAATTTTCGTTATCGACGATAAAACAGCATATGGTTCTGGTCTTGCTAAAGAATTTGGAGATGCTGTAAAGAAAAACGGCGGAACATTAGCTGGTACTGAATCTATTACAGTTGGTGAAAAAGATTTCAGCGGTGTATTAAATAAAGTAAAAGCTTCCAATGCAGATTTGATATTTTTTGGGGGATTATACGCTGAAGGTGGCTTAATTGTTAAACAAGCTCGTGACAAAGGCATTACAGCTCCAATTCTTGGCGGAGATGCAATCGATTCAAAATCAATGGTAGACATAGCTGGTACAAGCATTGTTGATACTTATTTTACATCAGTAGCAGCAGATGTAACGAAAACTGCTGAAGGTAAAAAGTTTGCAGATGCATATAAGCAAAAATTTAATAAGGATGTAGAAGGATACTCAGCATATGGATATGATTCAGCAGGCGTTCTGCTTCAAGGACTTAAAGATGCAATCGCAGCAAATGGAAATAAGCTTCCTTCTCGTCAACAAGTAGCCGAATCCGTACGTAAAATACAAGATTATCAAGGGGTTGTAACAAAAGTTGGATTTGATAGTAAAGGTGATAATAAGTTCGCAAAAGTTTATATTTATAAGTTTGATGGGGCAAAATATCCTGGTGTACAACAAGGAGAAATAGAAAAGAAATAAGCTTGGAGAGCGGGTACAAGAATCTTTGTACCTGCTTATGTTATATTTTGTTTTATTTCCATAAAAAGGGAATATATGATTATACAGATAAAATAGAACAAGTGCGGCATAGGAGGGTATTCCGTACTAATAGACAAATAGAAAGCGAGGAACATGTATGCTGAACGCAATATTGAATACTTTACCACAAGTTCTGATCGACGGTTTAACGCTTGGCTCTGTATATGCCACAATTGCCTTAGGGTATACGATGGTATATGGGATCTTGGAGCTGATTAACTTTGCACATGGAGAAATCTTCATGAGTGGAGCTTTTATCGGGACCGGTCTTTTACTTGTGATGACAGGATTCGGTTGGTTAGGAGCGATGCCGGCAATTTTAGCTCTTA
>NZ_JBXKMX010000181.1:0-9857 GCF_056992975.1 Ectobacillus sp.
CCGCACCTTTTGATGTTAAGAGCAAGATGGCAATAATCGTAATTTGTTGACCGATGGAAAGATTAACATGGAATACTTGTGCTAAGAAAATCGTTGCCATCGATAAATAAATAGAAGTTCCATCTAGGTTAAAGGAATAACCTGTTGGAATAACTAGACTCGTTACAGATCTAGAAGCACCGAATTTCTCCATCTTTGCCATCATTCGTGGCAACACGGATTCAGATGAAGAAGTACCTAATACGATAAGAATTTCTTCTTTAATATAGGATAAATATTTCAATAGACTAAATTTATACATTTTAGAAATAAGGAACAAGACAACAAACACAAATAAAAACATAGTTGCATATACACAAATCATGAGTTTACCAAGTGGAATAAGAGTATGAATACCAAATTTTCCAATTGTAAATGCCATTCCACCAAATGCGCCAAGAGGGGCCAATTTCATTACCATACCTAATATATTGAAAAATACTTTTGATAATCTTTCAAAAAAGTCGATAAGAGGTTCCCCCGTTTTGCCAAGCATTGTTAAGCCTGCTCCAAAGAGGATAGAGAAAAACAAGATTTGTAGAATATCTCCTTTATCAAACGCATCAAACATATTAGATGGTACGATATGAAAAAAGAAATCCGCCCAGTTCATTGACTTACCCGTTTGTACAAAAGAGGAAACATCCCCTTTGCTAAGCTTCGATGGATCGAGCCCAGAACCTGGTTTTACCAAGTTAGCAACAACAATACCAATAATAAGGGCAAATGTCGAAACAACTTCAAAGTATAATAGCGCTTTTCCGCCAACACGACCCACTTTTTTCATATTTCCCATATTTGCAATACCAAGTACAATCGTTAAAAAGATAATTGGTGCAATTACCATTTTGATTGCATTAATGAAGGTTTCCCCAATTGCCTTCATCTGTTGTCCCACAGTTGGCCAAAATGTCCCTACAATGATACCTAGAATAATAGCAATCGCCACTTGAAACGTTAGATTCTTAATAACTCTCATGAATGACTCTCCTCCGAAGTTAAATTGCATCCCCTGATTTTGAAAACGGTTACATTTTCACCTGACTAGAACAAAACTTGTAATAGGTTATACTAATTCCCTACAACATAATAGAGAAGTCTAAATAGTATAGCCTATATATCTATTTTTTTATTAATAATATATCATAATTAAATGTAAAGCTATTTTCATGCTATGTCAATATAGAATTAAACATATCAATTAAATTATTTTATTAAATTATTCTCTGTAAGAGCAAATAAAAAAATCAGACGAAAAGTTTTCACCATCGTCTGATTCCCATTCTTATTTTGCCTGTGGAAGGGGCATTTTTAACCATTCACTATAAAAAGCATCAATATCAGGTTCAAAATCCTTTAAGATTGGATACCAAGGTGTGACAGCTTCTACTTCGAGCTGCGTTGCACATTCAGGGCAGTAGTACTCACGAATGACTTGCCATTCTGGATCAGGGGCAAGCATTTTCGGATATAATTCTGCCATTTTTTCCGGGGTGTCTCGTACGTAAATCAGAGAGTGAAGCTTCCAGTTGTCTTTCGCATCACAGAATTCATGACCACAATCACACTTTACAATTCTATCCCCGTTTTTCTTCTGAACAATATACAGGTGAAGACCAGCTGGAAGAAGAATTGGATCATTCCATGGTACTCGTTCCTGCAGAATACTAATGTACGTTTTAAACCGGTCGAAATCCTTAAAATTTGAAAGCATCTCTTTTAACTTGTAAAAATCAATCGTCCCATCCACTAGCTCTTCAATGGTTTTACGATCGTATTGTGTCATGTTATCACCCCATTCAACATTATTTGTCGTTCCGTTTGATTTTCGCCCCGAATACTGGCATCTCTAGCTCATCCTCCGTCAAGTCCCATTCGTTCGGTACATTCCAAAACTCTTTAAACTCGTTCAGAAAGCTTTCGCTAAGTGCAAAGCTACCTGCGTACATATGACGTACCTGTACTTTCGCATCTTTTGCCACGATTGCTTCTCTCTCTTGCTCCATCCACTTCGTAGTAGCTATACCACGCGTAAGTCGTTCTTTTCTAATTTCCTTGCGGCGATTTTCCGTTGCTTGTTCATCGACAACGTACGAACCCTTTTCGTTTTTGCTCACAACGGCTCCGTACACATTCTCTGCATAACGAACAAGAATATGACCGTCATTTAAATCGTCTTCAATCATTTTTGGCTTACGCTCAAGCGGATCTCCGAATCCAGGACCCCCACGAAGGTAGTTTAAATACAGATCGTAATCCTTAAAAATGGTTTCTGTCGTAATAGATTGCTTATCGCGAATTACCTCCTGTGCCTCCATTAATGTTTCATATTCTGGATTATCAGGATCGATATCTCCCCCTGTTGGGATTGGCAAACTCTTTTCAATCCGTTCTTTTATATTCGTACCATGTGCTTCATAACGATATCCGGATGCTGCAGGATATCCGCCCATTAATCCGCAGTCACTTGACATATACCCGTTACCCATAAAGAACATCGTCCAGTCCTTCGCCCCGTACACCATTCGGAGTGTTTCATACCCGCTGCCACCGCGGTATTTTCCATAGCCTGCGGTGTTGGGCTTAATGCTCCGTCCTAAATAAAGAAGTGGCTCTGCTAATTCCCAAATTTCCATATCTCCCATATCGCCTTCAGGATTCCAAATTGCCGCGGCATGGCTAATACCATCTTTCACTGCACTCGCCCCAACACCTTCTGCAGCTGATTCAAAGCTGTTCACAGCATGGTTTTCATTAAACTGATTGTACCCGCCTCCCTGTAGCCAGTTAGACGTATTTGCATTTCCGGCATTCACTTCTTCCAAATAACCGCGTGCAAAATAGTTACGACTAAGGGCGCGCCACAAAGGACTCCAAGCAGAAACAAGGAAGTGCCAAGCATAACTATGGGCTGTACGAATATCATCCGGATTTAACCAGGAACCATATGGAAGATCAAAGCTACTAGCATATAGTGCACCATCATTCACACGGTCATTCGGAATGAGCGTCTGTGACATCATGACCCAAATTCCGCTCGTGATTGCGACAGGCGTTGCATTATAGCTATGCCATCCCCATCTGTTTACACCATCAAAGTTGATTTGAAATTTTCCATCTTTATGAACCGTAAGCTCAGTAGGTGCATGCATAATAGTGTTAACACGAGCGTAAGGAGGCACATCTAAATTTTCATATGGTACGTCAACAAATGAAACCTGGCGATATTTCCCCGGAATCAACAATGTTTTCACCTGATTCACAAAGCCGCGGCGTCCATCCTCAATTACTTCGCGAATAAATTGCTTATACGTGTCAGTGCCTTCCTCTTTGATAATATCAAGAACAAGGTCCCTAATCATATGACAACCGGCAATACGCGTCCGTTCATCAAGAAGCCAATACTTTGTTGTTCGGACAGAACGTTGACTCTCAATTAACCAGTCTTTTAACAACGTATCTGCTTTTCCAATTTTCCGACAAGCAATTTGGTAACCATCGTCATAGCGAGTAACCGGTCCCACCGTCATACTACCTGGAGCCGTTGCTCCTACATCAATTACATGTGTTACTCCGCCTACCCAGCCAATTAACTCTTCTTCATGAAAAATTGGAACAATCGTATGAACGTCGCATGGATGAACATTTCCAATTTGACAATCATTGTTACAGAAGATGTCTCCATCCTCAATCCCTGGGTTTACCTCGTAATCATTTTTAATCATATATTTAATAGCTGCACCCATCGTACCTACATGAATAATAATTCCGGTAGATGTTACAACCGAGTCCGCATCCGGCGTATATAACGTAAAGCATAACTCTCCTTCTTGCTCAACAATCGGGGAGGCTGCTACTTTTTTTGCCGTTTCTCTAGCATGCACGACCCCTCCGCGCAGTTTCGAAAAAATCTTTTCATACCGAATCGGATCCGTTTCTTTAAGCGGCAACGTTTGAAGTCCTGCATAATGGCCTGTAGAACGGCTAACCTCATCAATTTCCTCGCGCATTTGCTTCAGGGTTTTTCCGTCCCAGCCAATGTTTTTGCGTCCCTTCAGACCTTTATCTGTTAGTTTCATATCCATAACCTCCTTTTACATTAGAGTTCGTTCAAATGGAAAATCCGATGTCCATCCAAATACGTTTCAAATCCAGGCGGAATAACAAACGTCGTGGCTGGAGATTCAAGAATCGCAAATGCTTGGATTCTATTGCCCGGTTTCAGCTTTTCCATTTCCCAAATATCCGCCATCAACCATTCGCCTTTCCAATACACGGGACGTTCGCCAAGATATGCATCCTTAGGCGGCGTTTCACCTGTTAAAGGTTCTTCAGAAATTCGAGGTTTAGCAACTTCCACAACACCACGAATGATTGCCCCCGTGATGCTATAACCAAGTTCAGGTGAAGTTGCCGCTTTTGCGTACACTCTTGTATAAGTCTCTTCAAATGCCTCTACCAATGCATCCCAATCGCTTACACTCTTAAATGACGCAATCGGTGCTTCAATTTCAAGGTCGTTTAATTGTCCTTGATATTGCATGCGGAAATAGAGACGGAAATCTACATCTTTTCTATTAAACTGATTTTTCTCGAATTCACCTGCAACTTTTTCCATCAGTTCATCCCAGGCATCTTGCAATACTTTACCGCCAATTAACTTATTTTCATCTTGTGCATCGTTATCTACATTAATATCAAGTGTTTTATCATAGCGATATTCGAAATCTGCAGCGCCGCAACCAAATGCAGAAAATCCTGCTGCCCACGCTGGTACGAGAACCTCCTCGAAACCAAGACCCTTTGTGTAGCCTGCCGTATGAAGAGGACCTCCCCCGCCATATGAGAAACAGACGTATTGAGATGGTGAATATCCTTTGCCTAAAATCATTGACTCTAAATAATTGCGAAGCTGCGATTCTAGCAAGTCGATGACACCGTATGCAGCGTCTTCTACCTCTAACCCGAGCGGGTCTGCAATCTGTTCTTTCACAGCTTCATAGGCGCGTTCCGGATCTAGCTTAACTTCGCCGCCAAGAAAATTATTCGGATTAATTAAACCAAGGACAACATGACAGTCAGATACCGTTACCGTATCTAATCCTCCGTCCGGATAACAAACACCCACTCTCGAGCCTGCGCTGTCCGGTCCAAGTGTTAGCGATTTAAAGTTTGGATCGATTCTGACAAAGCTACCTGCTCCTGCTCCGACAGTATCCATCGCAACAAGTGGCAACGACAGAACCAACCTTGCCATATCCGGACTTGTGTTAATACTTAAATCGCCTTGCGTGATAAGCGCCATATCAAAACTTGTTCCGCCAATATCCGAGCATGCAATATTGCGAATCCCAAGATGTTCACCAAGGTATTTCGCGCCAATTACTCCCCCAATTGGACCTGAAACAAGCGTTCTTGCTAGTTCATTTGCATGTGTACTAATTGTCCCGCCATGACTAGCCATAACACGAAGATCGAAATCTGCTCCGTGATCTCTTAACATCGTATCGATTTTTGCCAATGTCTCGCGAGACGGATCAGCTGCATAAGCTTCAATAATCGTTGTATTCGTACGATGAGACTCTTTTCTAACTGGATAATAATCAACGGAAGCAAAAACAGGTATATCTTTCCCAGCCTTTTGTAATGTAGCAATCGCAATATCTCTAATTTTTCGTTCATGAACAGGATATTTATATGAATGGAGCAAACTGATAACAATTGCTTCCACATCTTGCTCTAACAATTCTAAAATAGCAGGTTCCACCTCATGTTCATAAAGCGGAATGACGACGTTTCCAAATAAATCCACTCTTTCCGTAATACCCTTTGTACATTCCCTAGATACAAGTGGGGGGTCAAAGCGATGTGTGTTTAAATGTAAACGGTCAGAATACGAATAGCCTAGATAAGCCTGAATAGCCCGGCCCATCCGATGAAAGTCTTCCATCCCTTTATTAACAACCAACCCAACACGGCGCCCATTTCTTGATACGAGACGATTTAGCATGGCCGTTCCAGAATATACACCAGCAAGAAGTTTTGGAAACTCTTCTTCTACTGTCGAGCCCCAATATGTAAGAGCATCTCTTGCAGAGTTAAGAAGGCCAATGGATTCATCTTGCGGCGTTGACTGTGCCTTACCTACGACAAAATCGCCTTTGTCATCAATGATGAACGTATCAGTCATCGTTCCTCCGGCGTCTATAGCAAGTATTTGCGCCTTTCTGGTTGTATCTGTTTTCATTCCCATCTCCCCTTTCAAACTATATTTCGTACTCATCTTTTTATATAGCAAGTACTGTGCCAGTTTTTTAGACTTTCAAAATACCAATATGGCTCGGTATTTTCTAAGAAGGAAACCATGTAGTTGTAGCGAATTACTACAACTGTATCGCTACGGATGTTGCATGAAACAATGAAACGGGAGAATTTTCTTATAGATTGCAAAAGGGGGAAACCAATGAAAAATCCTTATATATCTATTTTCTCTACCTACGATTTGCCAAGTAAAGCACAGCAATTGGAAACAATGTGGGAGCAATTTGTTACGAATTTGGACGAGGATGCAATCGTAGAAAACGTAAGGACAACTATTTTTCATTCTTGGAGGCGTTGTCAGGAAACGGGCGTTAACCCTTCACAATTACAAACACAGCTCGCCTTATCAAATTACGAGTTAAACGAACTGCTAAAAAAATCCGAACTCTATCAAATTTCCCGTCCTATTATCGATGACTTATTTCATAAAATGGCGGGTACCGGATATATGATTTCTTTATCTGATCAAAATGGTCGCATTATTTATTTGAAAGGTGATTCCACAACTACTCGTAAAGCTGAAAAAATGAATTTCTCATCCGGCACGGACTGGAGTGAACCTATTGCAGGCACAAACGCAATTGGTACTAGTATTGTTACAAAAAAACCGATTCAGATTTTTTCCGCCGAACACTACTGTCAAGGATGCCATCCATGGACGTGCTCCTCTTCTCCTATCACTCATCCCTTTACTAAAGACATCATAGGTGCAATCGACTTCACAGGACTTTGGAATCACGCCCAGCCTCATACGTTAGGACTCGCAATTTCTATGGCACAGGTTATTGAAGCACAGCTCGCACAAATCTATATGAAAGTAAACAGCTATTTAACCGATGTTTTTTTTCGTGAAAGCAGTAAATGGAAAACCGAAGATATTCTTGTACTTAATCGTGCCCTGCTTGTTGTACAATGCAGTCAACATCTAATGGATCAATTTAATCTATCAATCGAATTGAAAATTACCGAACATCCTCATTTTATTCGCCTAGTAAATGAACTGGATTTAATGTCAAAATTCACTAACCGAAACCCAACCAAAAATAATTTGATGGTTCAAGATTTTCAAATAATGGATATTAACCGAATTTATTATATGGATGCTTTTGTCGGCTATATGATTGTATTTAAAGACAACAAAAATAAGGAAAAAGCTCCTTCAGTAGGAATTCCACAAGATGGACCTTGGACAGAGGTCATTGGAACGTCAACAAACTTCACAGCCGCTTTATTTAAATGCCATAAAGCCTCTCTATCAAATGTTCCCATTCTTCTATTAGGAGAAAGTGGAACAGGAAAAGAGAAAATTGCACAAACCATACATAAATCAAGTAATAGATGTAACAAACCGTTTATAGCTATTAACTGCGGTGCTATCCAAAAAGAACTGATTGGAAGTGAATTATTCGGATACGAACGCGGAACCTTTACCGGAGGGGTAACAGGAGGAAAAAAGGGGAAATTTGAAGAAGCAAATGAAGGTACCTTATTTTTAGATGAAATCGGCGAAATGCCGCTAGACTTACAAGTACATTTACTAAGGGTGCTGCAAGAAAAAGAAGTGACCCGATTGGGATCATCCCAGCCTATATCTGTAAATGTTCGAATTATCGCAGCAACGAACAAAAATTTATACGAATTATGTAAAAAAGGGCTATTTCGAGAAGATTTGTTTTTTAGACTAAATGTTGTTACAGTTACCATTCCCCCACTCCGTGACCGAAGGGATGATATTTCACTACTAACGGAATACTTTTTAAAACAGCTTTCTTCCCTATATGGCAAAAACTCGACTTTCCTTTCCGAACCTGCTCAATCCTATCTGTTAGAATACAATTGGCCAGGTAACATAAGAGAACTTCGAAATGCGCTTGAACATGCTGTTATTTTTAGTGATACCTCCGTCATTACATTACAAGACTTGCCATCTTACTTATTTGAAAACGAGACGAACATCCCCCTAACCAGCGACCAAGTAAATTTATCGTTACTCGAAGCAAAAGAGCAAAACATGCTCATCAAACTTTTAAAGGAAATGGATTGGAATATATCTGCAGTCGCAAAGAAAATGAATATAGCAAGATCCACCCTGTATCGGAAGATTAAAAAATATCAGTTACAGCAAGACTAAAAAGAAATTATCTGAAAACAAGTTCTTGAACTCCATTTATTACGTATTGCATAAAAAATAGGTATCATTAGTTTGATACCTTCCAATTTTTCCTATACTATTACACATACCGCATAATATCTATATTTCCTTCACATTTTCCTGTTTTATTTCTTGTTTTAAAAGCGGCATCATAATGATAACCCCAACTATAAACAGTACTGTTGCTACTTCGAAAATAGCTACAAGTGATATTGCTTCTTTCAGCCATCCAGCAATCGTCATCGTTATAACCATTGCTCCCATAAAAAGCGGGGTTAGTATACCATTAACCCGGCCGATAAATGCTGCCTCGGTATTTTGCATAATCATTGTGTTAATTGCAATCTGGATACATGGTAAAACAAGTCCGCATAGAAACTGTGCCGTGAGTGTCAGCCATAACTGCGTGGATAACCCCATCAATAAAAAACCACCGGCGCTCACAAACATCCCGATCATAAGAAGATGCTGCGGAGCATATTTCTTTGCTGTCCCCATAACAATTCCTCCGCCAATAATCATGGCAATCCCATTTACCGCCATTAACCATTGTAGGTGCTCCTTTGGCAACCCTAGTCGTTCAGTCACAAGAAAAACAGTAAGTGGTTGCGTTAATCCGAGTGCCAACCCTGCGGCAACAAAGCAACCACCAAGCAGTGCCAATTCCCGTTTTTTCAGAACATAACGAAATCCAGCCTGCATTTCTTGCCAAAGCGTCGTTTTTTCCTCCTGCGCTTTACTATTGTAATCTGGGGGTAACATAAACAGCACAGTAGCTGATAACAAAAACGCAATCCCCATAATACTAATGGCAGCATCGATACCATATTGCTGATAGACGAATGTACCGATAATCGGACCTAAAATCATAAACATAGCAAAGATAGTTTGATACATAGACATACCTAGTTGAATCAGCTCTTCTGATACATGTAACTTAAACAACTTCATACCAGATGGCTGTGAAAATTGTGACAAAATGGACGAAACGAGCGTTGCAAAAAAGATCACTGTCCAACTGCCAAATATAAGCGTTAGTAAAACAATAAAAATAGACAAGGCGCTCAGAAGATCACACCATATCATTGTTCGCTTCGGACGCCAGCGGTCAGCAAATGCCCCTCCTATAAATGAAAATAAAAAGATAGGTGCAAATTCAGCTACAGAGATAAACGAAACTGCCACTGGATTATTATTTGTCTTCTCCAGTACATACAACAATATAGAATAGTTACGCACCCAAATACCGATTTGCAGAAAAAACACAGACAACAATATTGTGCGAATGACTCTGTTACGAAATAATGCCCCTATTGAAGTGCTTGAAGTTGAATCAACCGTCATA
>NZ_JBXKMX010000182.1:0-6461 GCF_056992975.1 Ectobacillus sp.
CATCAGATGGATCTATAAAAAATTTTATCACACCTAACCGCAGACTTCGAGAACTATTAAAAACGAAACCAATTACCTATTACTATCATGAGTTTCAAGGCAATCATACATGGAAGCATTGGCAAAATGACTTGCCAACGGCATTTTCTTCTATGCTCACACTTTAAGCTTTCGATATGGTGTTCATTGATTATACTAAAAAAGAGCACAGCACCTACCTAGCTGTAACAAGGAGGCCACCAGCATGAAATTTGGTATTGTTATTTTCCCAACGCAAGAGATACGGGATCGAGCTAATAATCTTCGGAAACGATATGATACGGATTATGCACTCATTCCTCCTCATATTACTATAAAGCGTACGTTCGAAGCGGTAGAATCCGACATTACCAAAATGGCAGCGTACCTAAAGAAAACTGCAGCAGACATACTGCCCTTTGGGATAAAAATAACTAAGATTAGTACCTTTTATCCTGTTTCTAACACACTTTATTTAAAAATTGAACCTTCAGAACAGCTTGTAGCCTTACACGAAGCCATGTATCGTGACTATTTTACGCAACCCCCGGGTTATTCCTTTATACCTCGTATAACAGTAGCACAAAATCTAACTGACCAAGAACATGCTGATGTATTTGGCAGATTGAAGATGAAACAATTTCAATATGAACAAAATGTAAACCAATTTCACCTAATCTCTCAACAAGAGGACGATACATGGAAAATAGTTGAGACATTTCAATTAGGAAAGAAATAAGATTCGTATTCCAGAGGTGAGCTAACAGGTGAACAACCTATTAGCTCACCTCTTTCTTTTTTAGGATCTACTATGATAATATGAAACGGATTGAATTTTCTTTTAGAAAGAAAGGAGACTCGTGAATTGGACGTTGCACGTTATCAAAATACTACTATTGATTTGCGCACTTACCCGCGCGAACTCTTTCAAATACTATATGAAGCAAGTCTGCAGTGCGAAGTAACATGTACATCGTGCCACGAGCCTGTAAAGCTATATCTAGGAATTTTGCAATCTCCTCATTTTTATCATATTTCTTCTGCAAATACATGCATGGGAGAAGAAATGACAGCAAATAAAGAAGAGCCCGTCCATGCGCATGCTTCAGTGGAACGAGATGGCTTCCGATTCCCCCTATCTCGCGCGATTCGTGATGAACATGTGGCGTCCTCTTGGAAGAACGTACAGTCATACACAGCTACTGAGCAGTTTACAGGATCTAGTCAAAAGCCTTCTTATTATATATTAAATGAAGAGCAGATACCGCTCGATTCCGCTCAATATGAGGCAGTACAATGTACGGAAGGTCCTCTGTTAATTTTAGCAGGGGCAGGTAGCGGAAAAACGAGAGTACTTACCGCAAGAACTGCCTATATGATCCAAGCCAAAGGAATCGATCCGAAATCCATCATGCTTGTTACATTTACTTCTAAGGCAGCTAAGGAAATGAAAGATCGCTTACATCGCTTTTCAAGCCTTTCTCCCCTTGCCCTACATTCCGTTACCGTAGGAACATTTCATAGTATTTGTTTCAAAATGCTGCTTCATTTCGATCCGCAGCGCTACTCACCTAACGCCTTAATTAAATATGAATGGCAAATTGAGAAAATACTAAAGGAAGCAGGGGCAGAGATTGGACTGGATGAGAAGGAGTTTCCCTATGATCAAAGCATGGCACAAATTAGCTATTGGAAAAACACACTAACCTCTTCAACCATTACACCAAAGGATAAGTGGGAAGAACAAGTTCTTTATTTATACAAACGGTATGAGGAACAAAAAGCAAAACAAGGCCAATTTGACTTCGATGATATGTTACTTGGCTGCTATCATATGTTGCTAGAAAATAAAGAGTTGCTAGAACGCTATCAACGCCGTTTTCAATATTTTCTTATTGATGAATTTCAAGATATTAATAAAGTACAATATGAAATTATTAAACTTCTGTCTTCTACCGCACACAATATTTGTGCAGTAGGGGATGATGATCAATCCATTTACGCATTCCGCGGCAGTGATCCATCCTTCATCTTACATTTCGATCAGGAGTTTCCGAACGCTACGGTTATTACCTTGCATGAAAATTACCGATCATCTCATAGCATCGTTACGGCCGCAAATAAAGTTATAACGCGAAATAAAAAAAGACGACCAAAGAAGATGAAGGCCCAATTTCAACTTTCTTCTCCTCCCACTTTCTTTTTTCCTTATGACGAGGAAGAGGAGGCAACGATTGTTGTAACGGACATAAAGGAACGAATTGAACAAGGGGCTCGTCCCTCTGACTTTGCTCTTTTATATCGGACGAACACTGCTTCACGTGCTATATTTGAGCGTCTTTGTCAGTCTACTATTCCGTTTACTATGGAACGTGATGCTGACTCCTTTTATAAGCGCAAAATCGTACGTTATTTATTATCCTTTATGCGACTGAGCGTAAATGAAGAAGATACTTCTGCTCTAGCGGATTTACTTTCTGCTCTCTTTCTAAAGCAATCTGTTATGCAGGATTTAAAACGAATTAGCATTTTAGAGGATTGTACACTCGTTTCGGCTCTCGCCAAGCTTCCCTCCATTATGCCGTTTCAGCAAAAAAAATTACAGCGCATCGTTCCAATTTTTCGCAAACTGCGGAATCTAACTCCTATTACTGCTATTGAAATCATTGAGAAAGATATGGGATTTTCCGAGTTTATTAAAAAACGCGGCGGTGAAGGCAATCAAATGGAGAAAGGCTCTGATGATATTCGAGATGTAAAGGTAGTGGCACGTAAATTCAAAACGCTGCCCGAATTTCTTGAACATGCAGATCATATGACTGCAATGACTGCTGAAATAAAAAAACAAAGTGCCTCCTACAAAGATGCAGTGCAGATGCTTACCATTCACAAGGCAAAGGGGCTTGAATACAAGCACGTCTATGTACTAGGAGGAGTAGATGGATCGCTTCCCCATGATTATTCATTAGAATCATTTCGAGAAGGCGACGAAATGCCGCTCGAAGAAGAACGGCGACTTGCCTATGTAGCTATGACACGAGCAAAGGAATCCTTGCTCGTATCCGTACCGATGATGCGCCGCGGGAAAACAGCTCATCCATCTCGTCTTCTTTCCCCACTTTTAAAATAGGCTCTGTTAAATTTGTTTGTTGATTTCCGCTCCAGGTGCGAGCTTTCCGCTAGGCTTAGGGAGCCTCCTCGGCGCTATGCGCCTGCGGGGTCTCCCTTAACCCGTTCTTCCCGCAGGAGTCTCGCACCTTCCGCTACAATCAACTTAGATTTAGAGTCAACAATAAGTTCTAGCAGAGCCTTAAAATAAAAAGCAGAGCAGCAATTCGCTCTGCTTTTTATTTAGAGTCAGTTTTGGAATCTTTTGCTTTCTTTTTCCCACCACAATTACAGCCTTTTTTCTTTACATAGCCTTCCTGCAATGCCTGCTGTTGCATTTGATAATTCCATTGATGAAGGGTTGGATTTGGACGATGCTTCATACTTCTCTCCCCCCTTTTGTACAAATTCTATTCTATTCAGTATATGACCTTACATAGATGTCTGTTCCTTTCAATCACCTAGCATTCTCGTAACAATCGTTTCTACAATCGCAGCCAAACCTGCTATCGCAAGTAAAAGGAGTAACGGTTCCGTTAAGGCTGGCATTTTATAGTAGAACAATAACAATCCTGCTGTTGTCCATATCCCTGTACACCAATAACAGCTAAGTAAATCCCCTATCCATTTTTGTAATCCCGTCCCTTTACTCTTCGTATACGTTTCTACTGATCCATCTGGTTCAGTCACTTCCTTTTCGTCGATAAAAGGAGACCGAATAAACCGAGTAATTTTGTCATAGATAAGCAGCCGCGTCAATCGAAATGAAGCAAATATAAAAATAATGAGCAAAAACCAATTCTCTTTCAATGGATTCACTTCCTTTATCTCCGCCTTCAAAGCCCATTTCTTAAAAAGCAAACCCAGTATAGTAACCGATTCTAAGCAAACTCAATATCTTAGTAGTGTAAAACAAAACTAAATGATAAGGAGTGAAATTCATGACAAATCATTCTAACATTGGCTGCGTTTGCGATGTTGTAAAATTCATCAATGAAATTCAAGATGTAAATACAGATCCAGGCTGCACTACCAATTGCTTAAACCCTGTGCTTGGCGCATCTACGAACGGCCTAACACCTAATACAAGAGTATTCTCTCTATACACAAAAGAAGGAGAATTATTTTATGCGGAATTCCTAACAGAAAATTGTGATACGGATTCATCACAATTCTTTCGCGTAGAGAGTGTTGAGGATTGCTGCGCAGTACTACGTATATTGAAAAAAGGTGTGAAAAACATGGGAATCTGTGAATTTACAGCTACTTCCCAATGCCTCATTGTAGATTTAAATGCTTTCATCGCTATTGCATGTATTGAGGATACATTTATCCCAGGTGTTTAATGTAAAACACACAAACTATGATGAGCGGTAGGAGATTTCTACCGCTCTTTTACATACGCTACAAAAATCGTATGAAAAGAGAAATTCTATGCCATTCTCATTTGAATGGATACAATGTCGGTGTATGGAATTTTTATAACCGATAAATGATTATAAGCTCGTAATGTAACAATTTGATTTTCAAAGCTTTTCAAATAGCCAATATACATTCCTGTATGAGTTTTACATTCACACAATACATCTGGAATATAGTGCGGACGATTTAAGAGATAGTAAATCTTCTGTTTCGTATCTAAATCTTTAAATGATTTCCTTACTGTGTTTTCTGTTTCTATATCTAATTGTGTTTCCACTTCTTCACTTACGATTTCTTCCGTATTTTCTGTTTCCACATCTAATTGTGCTTCCACCTCTTCATTTACGATTTCTTCCGTGTTTCCTCTACCTTCACTCTGCATTCCATACTCTTCGGTATCCTTCTGTTCTTCAACTGCTTTTTTCTCAAGAGATTCTTCATTCTCCATCTTATTCGGTACAGCTGCTCGTTTATCTGTCTTTATTATAAAAGACTGTTGCATGGAAACCCTTGCTTTTTGAACCTGTGGCTGCGTAATATACAGAAGCGGTTCTTGCTCAAGCTCATTCTTTTTTAACATGTATGCTTCCCCCCAGACCTGTTACTTTCACTCTACATACAATATATGCTCTCCTTCTAGAATAATAATTCTTATTCTTCCTTTGTCTTGTAAATCTCTTCAACAGGATGAATGATATGGCTTTGAAAATCATTTGTCACTCTAAGTCTTCTCGACTTTTCTAAAAGCTTGTATTCCTGAAACGTTGAAGTATGATAACCTACTTTTGAATATCGAATATATACATAGTTGTACCTTGATGTTCCATACAAGAGCAAATTATTACGTAAACACGCTTCTAAGAACCTTGTATCTTCTCCAACATTGATAGGTTCAAACGAGACCTTTGGATAGATATCCTTTCGAAATACCAAGGTGGCACCTACTAAGTAGTTTTTAGACAACTCTTTTAGATTATGAATATACACAAATTCCTTGTTTTCATTGAAAAGCGTAAGAAGCTTTTGACGTAAATAGTAGATAAAGACAGTACTTTTTCCAATAACAGCAGCATTGCTCTCTTTAAAACCTCTTTCTGCTTCCAATAAATAATAGGCAGAATAATAATCATCATCATCAAACTTTACAATATACGGATACCTGGCTTTTGGTATAGCAAAGTTATAACATTCACCGAGAGTAATATGCGCAGGCTGCTGATAAACAGAAACATTCGGATATCGTTTTCCTGCTTGCTCCCATTTATTTAAATCCATTCGATCATCGTTCAATACAATAATTAATTCTTTTTCTTCATATTGTTGACGCTCATAGTTTGCAAATACATTGTGCATTGCAAATTCACGGTTTGTGCATGCGATAATGGAAAACAAACGAATCACCCCCAGTCTGTTTTCTAACGTATGTAGCCAAAATGCACAGATGTTTAATCTTATTCCTGAATTCGAAATAGTATTCATCTGTATCGCCCACACACCGTATAACATATTTCATATAGTAATAGCATCATGGTAAGGTATTCATTTTTTCAGCATGAGGTGAACAACTTGAAAAAAACAGTCCTTGTTACAGGAGTAGCAGGATTTCTCGGCTCCCAATTAGCAGCGGAACTCTTATGTACATCAGGAATTACGGTTATAGGACTTGATAACCTATCGACCGGAAAAATACAAAATATAGAACATCTTCTTTCGTTAGACACCTTTCAATTTATTCCCTATGACGTCGCAACCCCCGATGTCCTGCAATTGCAGGATTTAGATCATATAAATGAAATCTACCATTTGGCTTCCCCAGCCTCTCCGAAGTTCTATCAAGCTACTCCCTTTGAAACAATCGATATTAATATTCAAGGAACGAAAAATATGCTAGAGTTAGCGAAAAAAAGGGATGC
>NZ_JBXKMX010000183.1:0-10351 GCF_056992975.1 Ectobacillus sp.
TTGGTGTTCCTGCTGTCACAGGTGGTCACGTCCTGCCACCACTTATACAGGCTTACTTGGAGAGATATCCACAAGTAAAGGTGCATTTAATTGAGGAATCAACTGAAGAGTTAGAACATTTAACGGTGAGAGGGTTGGTGGATTTATCTATTTTACCGTTGCCGATTGAGAGTAACCGTTTGATCACTCGTTCTATGTTAACCGAACCGTTGTTACTTGCGATTCCACGAGAAGAAAAAAACTGGATGTCAGAAGAAGTGCGCTTCATTGTCAATTCTGTAGGTGAAAATGTGCAAATTGCAGAGCAAATGCTACCTTTGATAGCGTTGGATGAATCTCCATTTATATTGCTGAAGCAGGGATTTGGATTTCGTCGCGTTGTGCTGGACCTTTGTGCAGAAAGTGGGTTTCAACCTCAAGTTGCTTTTATGACAAGTAATATTGAGACAGCACAATCACTGGTTGCTTCCGGATTAGGTGTCACTATAGTTCCAAAAATGGTGATGCGACAAAACCTGAAGCTGAACCCATTGTATGTTCCGCTTGATACTCATCCAACACGTACATTAGTATTTACGTACTTAGGGGAACGGTACTTAAGTTTGACCGCACGGACATTTATGGACGTTTTTGATGAAGTGTTTGGTTGAGAAGGAATATTAGGTTCTTGTTGAACATTAAATACTTGAAAAATTAGGAAGTGTTATTTCATCTCCCACTTCGTAAGGTTTATTTCAAACCTCGAAGTGGGGGTTCCAAAGCCCTGTTAATACGGACGGGATTAAAGATTGGTTTTTTTTACTTCATGTAAAATGGAAAATTCACATATTATGTTGATACCAATCGACTGTTTTTTGTATAGCTTCTTCATGCGGAGTTGCAGAAAAGGCAAAAGCTTTCTGAAATTTACTAGCATCTACGATAAAATTATTTGAATGCTGATACATTAATTCCTTAAATTCTTTTATATCCGAATTAAAGATTCCGCCGATGGTAACGATTAGCTTTCCTGCTACTCTATATTTTGGAGTAACACCAATCCGGTTAGCTATTTGTTTTACTAGTTCCCGATTAGAAGTTGCTGGTGCAGCAGGAATGTGCCAAATTTCACCGTATGCATCTTCCTGTTCAGAAAGGATCACAAGTCCTTTTGCAAAATCTTGAATAAAAATTTGAGAATGTATGGTATCGGGATTACCTAGCATATCTACAGGTTTATTCTCCAGTAGATTTTTAAACACTCTTTCTCCTAATATAGCATTTTTAACACGAGGTCCGTAAAAGTCAGTGGCTCTTCCAATGGTAGCTTTTACTTTTCCAGCTCTATGAGCATCCATTAATTTCGTAGCTACTTCCGCTCTTGTTTTTGTTTTTGCCCCAACAGGTATATACGATAAGCTTTCATGTAGGGGCTCATTATGAGGACCGTAAGCATAAAGATTATCTCCATATACAATGTTCGCACCACTTTGCGCGCCCGCTTCGATAATATTGTCCATCATAATTGGGTAGAGTTTCTCCCAAGATTGATAGGGTAACCCTATACAATGATAAATGATTGATGCAGGATGGGAATTGCAAATATCAAGAACACTACTTAAATTTGTAGCGTCTCCTTTTACAACTTGTACATCTGGAGGAACCTCCTCTGCCTTTCCTCTTGTATTTACCATTAGTATTTTTTTATTTTGTAGGATAAGTTGTTCCATTACAGCTAGACCTAAAGGACCCGTTCCAAAAATGATGTGGAAATCATTATTCATTTATAACGCCTCCTAGTATAAAGATTCACAAATAGCCTACCATATTTTTATAATAATTTACTAAATTTACAAAAAGTTTAAAAAAATTAACGTAAAATAATGGTAATCTAATTTACGTGGAGGAGATGATAGGAAAAAATTTCTAAATGTATAGAAGGTAATACCATTCCAGTCAGTCGTTATTGTGTCATATCATGTAGCATTTAAGAAGATTAAAGCACTTTTCAGATGTTTTGTAGAAATCTTATAAATGGAGACGATCGACATTGAATGAATGGGATGTTACGAAGAAGACAGTAATATGCTTTCCTCATGCAGGTGCAACTTCAAATGTGTATGCATTATGGTCAAAGTATTTCGGTCCGCAATTCCAAGTTATCACTGTAGACTATCCTCAAAATTTATTTGAACCAGATCGTAGCTTGAAATGGGAAACAGCAATTGAAAATCTATTAGGAAAGTTATCAAACGAGATAAAGGATTCCTATATTTTATTTGGTCATAGTATGGGCGCAATGCTCTGTTTTGAGTTAACAAGATTAATTTCCCGGTTTCATTTACCTTTACCTAGTCATATTTTTATATCTAGTTGTAGAGCTCCACATTTAGGACTATTTGATTCTAATAAGCCTAGTTTTCGGAAGATTACCGATATTCAGTTGTTAGAACAACTAGTGTCTCTTCAGGGGATACCCTCTTCGTATTTTAATCAAGCATCAATACTTCAAGATTGGTTACCAGAAGTTCGTAAACATTTAATATTTTGTGAAGAATACTCTTATAAACCAGGTTCAGCCCTTCATGTTCCTATGACCGTTTTCGGAGGAATTTCGGATCCTCTCGTTGACAAAAAGAGCTTACAAGCATGGAGAGTTCATACAGATAATTCGTTTCACTCGTTTTTTCTATCTGGAAATCATTTTTATTTACATAACCAAACCTTCGTCCTCATTGAAAAAATGAAAAGAGTTTTACAATGAAATTAAGTTGTTATTCGCCGCGTGTCATACAGATAAAGGATGCTCACGCAGATGTTTGGAAATTTAATATGCGTATGCATCATGAACAAATGTATTCATTATTTCGTTTCCTAACAGAAGATGAAACAAAACGATATGAAAAATTAATAGATACTAACAAGAAAAGAAATAATATGGCTTGTCGCGGGTTGCTTAGACTCGTTATTTCTCAGTACACTATGCAGGATCCAGGGCAAATACAATTCTCTTATGGTTTACAAGGGAAACCATTTATTAAAAGACAGCCTATTTGTTTTTTTAATCTTTCACATTCTGGAAATTGGTTGTATATCATTGTTTCGCAGCATCATGAGGTGGGAATCGATTGTGAAATCATTGACCATAACAATATATACACACTTGCTAGATATTTATTAAATCCTCTTGACTATGCAAGGTTTGTAGACATACCAAATCAGTTTAAAACAAAACGACTTATACAAGTGTGGACGCAAAAGGAAGCATTCATAAAAGCAATTGGGAAAGGATTATTTTATCAAAGCTTAAAAGATATTCATATTGATTTTACCAATTCCTTACATGTAACTATATCAAACTATTATGACGCTACTAATTGGATAACAAAAACAATAAACACATGGGATGATCATATCACTTCAATTTGTTATAAAACGGGGGATGCATAATGAAACAAGTAACGGTTGATTCAAGTACAGAACAATATAGTTCTTTAGTTGATTTACTTATGAAACGAGCATATCTTCAACCAAATGATACTGCTTGTACCTTTTTTATAAATGAAAAGGAAGAAAAGATTGCTACTTATGCTGATTTAGATGAAAAAGCTCGCTCAATTGGAGCAGTATTACAGCAAATTTGTAAGAAAGGCGATCGAATATTATTACTCTATCCAGCAAGTATCGACTATATTACAGGGTTTTTTGGTTGTTTATACGGTGGTGTTATAGCTGTACCTGTTTATCCTCCAAGATTGAATCATTCTTTATCACGGTTACAAACTATTATTACAAATGCAGATGCTTCAGTAGTTTTAACCACAGAACGTATGAGAAGCCTAATTCAGTCTTCTATGAATAACAATCAAACATTGCTTTCTGTTCGATGGATTGCTACAGATACAGATGATCTCTATGATCCTATTGAATGGATGGAAAACGACATTACAAAAGATGATATTGCATTTTTTCAATATACTTCTGGTTCAACCTCTGCACCTAGAGGGGTTATGTTGTCTCACGGAAATTTACTAACAAACCTTCAACTTATTGCGAGCAATTTTGGTTTTTCTAGGGAATCATCCACAGTAATTTGGCTTCCTCCTTACCATGATATGGGTCTGATTGGCGGAATTTTAACACCCATTTTTTCGGGCAGTCCCGTCCACTTAATGTCGCCAGTAGACTTTCTGAAAAACCCTTTTTGGTGGTTATCGCTCGTTTCCAAAAAGAAAGCAACAGTCAGCGGAGGACCAAACTTTGCTTATGAGATGTGTATACAAAAAATTAGTGAAAAACAAAAAGCAGATTTAGATTTAAGTCATTGGGAAGTCGCCTTTAATGGTGCAGAACCTGTTCGAAACGCTACTCTGCAGCACTTTACAGAAGCGTTTGCTACTAGTGGGTTCAGAAAGAACGCTTTTTATCCTTGTTATGGGTTAGCAGAATCTACTTTATTTGTTACTGGCGGGGAACGAGATGAGGAGCCTATTCATAGATATTTCTCAAAAAAGGGCTTACAGCTTAATATTGTCCACAAGGTAGATGAGTATGATCTTGATGCAGTGACGTTGGTTAGTTCAGGAAATACCATGTATGCTCACCAGCTACTTATTGTTGATCCTGAAACAGAGCTTCCTTGTGAAGAAGATCAAGTAGGCGAAATTTGGATTAAGGGTGCAAGTGTTGCAAAAGGATATTGGAAAAATCCTGAGAAAACCCAAGCTACATTTCAAGCCTATTTAGCAGGGACTGGAGAAGGTCCTTTTTTACGTACAGGGGACTTAGGATTTTTAGATGAAGGTCAACTTTTTGTTACGGGACGAATGAAAAATATGATGATTATTCGAGGAAGAAATATTTATCCACACGATGTTGAAGCAACGACACAACGTTCACATCCATCTTTAAGTGTAGGAAGAGGAGCGGCATTTACTGTGGAAGTTAATAATGAAGAACAACTTGTTATTGTTCAAGAGGTAGAACGTACCTTCCGTAAGAAAATTAATCCACAAGAAGTAAGTGAATTGATTCGGAAAGAAATTGCTATTAACCATGGTGTACAACTATATGCTTTGTTACTTTTAACACCAGGAAATGTACCTAAAACATCTAGCGGGAAAGTTCAACATCATATTTGTCACGATATGTTTTTAAAAGGGACATTTACCACTGTTGAAAATGGCACATGGCAATTAAATGAAATGTAAATTGTGGAGGGAAGGAATAGAAAATGCCTACTAAAGAGGAAATTGAACAGTGGCTAGTTGCAAAGGTTATAGAAAAAACTGGAATTAGCGAAGTGACTGTAGATAAGGCGTTTACGAGTTTTGGATTGGATTCCGCTCAATCCATCATTATTACCGGTGAATTAGAAAGATGGTCGGGTATCGAGTGTCCACCTACACTTTTGTACAACTATCCTAATATTGAATCTTTGGCAGCGTTTTTAGATCCAGAAAATGAAGTGAATCTGAAAAACTTTCCTAGTCAACAAAATTATCAAAACATGGATGAAATCGCGATTGTTGGCTTGGACTGTCGTTTCCCAGGTGCTTCTTCTAAAGAAGAGTTTTGGGATAACTTGATAAAGGGTATAGATTCCATTGAAGAAATACCGAAGGAACGTTGGGATGTAGAAAAATATTATGATTCCCGTAAAGGAATTAAAGGAAAAATGTATACGAAATGGGGAGGATTTATAAAGGATGTGAGAGGTTTTGACAATCACTTTTTTAATCTTCAATCTCGTGAAGTTGAAAAGATGGATCCGCAACAACGTCTTTTAATGGAAGTGTCTTGGGGAGCACTAGAGGATGCTGGTATTATTCCTTCTTCCCTAAAGGAAACGAATACGGGTGTATTCATTGGTATAAGCTCCAATGATTATGCAAGATTACAACATGATAAAGATTCAATTGACGCATTTACTGCTACAGGAAGTTCTCAAAGCATTGCTGCTAATCGCCTATCCTATTTCTATAAAATAAATGGTCCAAGTGTAGCTATTGATACAGCTTGTTCTTCTTCATTAGTTGCGATCCATCAAGCGTGTCAAAGCTTGCGGCTTGGTGAATGTGACATAGCTATTGTGGGTGGTGTCAACTTAATCCTTTCACCGGATTTAAACATTGCTTTTTCCCAAACACATATGATGGCTCCTGATGGAAAATGTAAAACGTTTGATGAAGGGGCAGACGGATATGTAAGGGGGGAAGGATGCGGAGTTATTATCCTAAAAAGACTTTCAGATGTGGAGTTAAACAAGGAACGTTCTTATGCAGTAATTAATGGATCTGCTGTCAATCAAGATGGTGGAAGTAACGGGCTGACGGCACCTAATGGAAATGCACAAGAAGCTGTTATTCGGAGAGCTCTACTATCAGCTTCAATGGAACCACAGGATATTAGTTATATTGAGGCACACGGAACAGGAACTTCCCTTGGAGATCCAATCGAAATGAATACGTTAGTCGCTATTTATGGTAAAGAAACAGTAAGAAAAGATCCTTGTTTTGTTGGTTCTGTAAAAACGAATATTGGTCATCTTGAAGGAGCAGCTGGAATCGCAAGTATAATAAAGACAACTCTCATGCTCCATTATAAGAAAATTGCCCCACATTTACATTTTCATAAGCTTAATAGACTCATCACGCTAAATGATAGTTTCATAACGATTCCCTTACAAAGTAATAATTGGAACAGCGAAAAGACAAGAGTTGCTGGTGTTAGTTCTTTTGGCTTTGGGGGAACGAATGCACATATTATTTTGAGTGAAACACAAAGTGTTGATATGAAAAAATCATTATATGATCAAGAAGTACAAGTATTTACTTTATCAGCAAAAAGCCCAAAATCATTAAAGCAACTCGCAAATAAATATAAGAATTTTCTTGATGTAAACAGTGATGTAAGCCTTAAAGATCTATGCTATACGGTGAACTGCCACAGGGAGCACTTTCATGTTCGAGTAGCATTTTCCGTGACAAGTATTCAGCAGTTAAAAGAGAAATTACAAGCTTATTATGATAAAGATGAATTGGAAAAATCGAGAGCTGAGATAGAGAAGAAACAACAGACTCTTACGCAAACAGTCTTTTTATATAGTGGACAAGGAGCACAATACAAACAAATGGGTCAGACATTGTATCGTTCGTCTCCTGTTTTTAAACATGCCCTCATTCGCTGTGCGAAAGTTCTTCAAAAGTACAATGGGATGCGGTTGCTTGACATTTTATTTGACAAGAAAGAAGATTCACTAATCAATCAAACTGAATTTACGCAGCCTGCTTTGTTTGCTATCCAGTATTCATTAACTCAATTATGGAAGTCATTCGGTGTGATTCCTGATATTGTGTTAGGACACAGCATAGGAGAATATGCCGCGGCTTGTGAAGCAGGCGTCTTATCATTGGAAGATGCCTTATGTCTTGTAGCAGAGCGAGGACAATGTATGCAAGCATCATCTTCTAGCGGCACGATGGCAATTATTCGGACTGAAGAAGAACGTGTAAAGAAGTATTTGCAACAACATAATTTTGAGGATGTGTCTATCGCGGCAGTCAATGCCTCTGATCGTCTAGTTATTTCTGGTGAGAAATTACACGTAGAAAGAATTGTACAATTTTTTCAAAATGAAGGTGTTTTAACTTCCTATTTAAATGTATCTCGGGCATTCCACTCCCCACTCATGGATCCTATTTTGGAACATTTTGTTCGTCAGGCAGAGAAATTTACTTATGAAAGTCCGCAAATTACATTTATTTCAAATATAACGGGACGTCCTTTTCAAAATGTACCTAGCCCTAAATACTGGGTACAACATCTTCGTGAAGCGGTTCGTTTTAAAGACGGAGTAGAGTATGTTTTGCAGGAACCATGTGTATGGATTGAAATGGGGCCAATGTCGTTATTAAGTCTTGTTAGAAGACTAGATAAAGATAATTCTCAATTATTACTTGCAAGTTTAGATAGTAAAAAACATGCAGATTGGAATGTTATTACCGATAGTTTAAGTAAATTGTACGAAGCTGGAAGAAATATAAATTGGGACATATTTCATGCACCGTATGATCACCATTTTACTGATTTACCTACGTATGCATTTGAAAAAAATCCTCATTGGATTAAAAATTCAGTAGATCGAATAGAATTGGTGGAGGAAAACGAAAACGACTTGAGTGATCTATTAAAACAACAATCCGCAACACTTGAAAACCAAAGTCATATTTTACAAAAGTATAGTAAGGTTTTAATAAAAAAATAAGAAGAGGTGTATTTCGATGAAAGAAAAAGATTTACTAGAAATTATTAAACAACAGTCTAGTGCATTATATTGGCAAAGCGAAGCACTTCTTCAACAAACCGAAGCGATGTTAAACAATCCCAATTCGCTTTGTTCAAACGAGCAGAATGTTGCACCTGAACCTAAGAAAAATAATGTACGAGACGCTACATCTTTTGCACATGAAGTAGAACAAACCGTTTTACACCTTATTGCTAACATTACACCTTATTCTGTGGAAGAATTAGATAAGAACAAATATATTGTTCAAGAATTGGGTTTTGATTCGCTAATGGTTATGCAATTACAAAATGAGTGCAACCAACATTTCTCTCACTTAATTCAAGTAGAGACGATGTTTAGCCATGATTTTAAAGATATTCGTATAAATGACATCATTCACTATATTGTTGAAAATGGCATGGAACAATATAGTGATAACCATCAAAATAAGAGACAAACAGATCATTTTCCTACAACTACTTTTATTCAGAAAAAAGAAACTACACAACAAATGAACTATGTACTAGATGAATCTTGCTACCAAGTTAAACATTTTCCAGAATATGTTCAATTAAAAGCAAGAATAGATTCGATTAGTAGTGATAATCCGTACTATAGACTTAGAACAGGTATCAATAAAGAACAAATTGACATGAATGATCACACTTATATAAATTATGCTAGTTACAATTATCTTGGTTTTTCAGGGCATGAAAGAGTGCAACAGGCAACTATTGATGCAGTGAAACAGTATGGTTCATCTGTTTCAGCTAGCCGAATGCTCTCCGGTGAAATCCCTATTCACCTAGAATTGGAACAAGCCATTGCGCATTTTATTGGCACCGAGGACGCATTAGTTTACACTGCAGGACATGCCACAAACGTTTCCACTATAGCTAGTATTGTAGGTCCACAAGACTTAATTCTACATGATAAACTAGCTCATAATAGCCTTATTCAAGGATGCCGACTTTCTGGAGCAACTCGTCAACCGTTTGCTCACAATGACTGGCAAGAAGTTGAGAATCATTTGAAAAACCTTCGTTCTAACTATAGAAGAGTACTAATTGTTTTAGAGGGTACGTATAGTATGGACGGGGATATTCCAGATTTAAAAAAATTTGTTACATTAAAAAATGAATATCAAGCTATGTTATTTGTAGATGAAGCCCATTCGATTGGAACAATTGGAGAAAGTGGACGAGGCGTTTGTGAGTATACGGGTGTTAATCCTAAAGAAGTTGATTTTTTAATGGGAACATTAAGTAAATCTCTGGCTAGTTGTGGAGGTTATATTGCCGCTAGTAAAGAAACAATTGAATACTTAAAATATACATCTGATGGTTTTATATTCAGTGCGGGACTTACGCCAGCTAATACTGCAGCTGCTTTAGCATCAATCAGAATACTTCAAGAAGACAATTCGCATGTAAAACGATTGCAACGTCAGTCTGCTTTATTTTTAGAAATATGTAAAGAAAAAGGATTAAATACAGGTTTAAGTAAAGATACACCAATTGTTCCAATCCTAATCGCTGATTCTGAAAAAGCTTTAAAATTAGGCCAGTTTTTATTCGAGAAAAAAATAAATGTGTTTCCCATTCTCTACCCAGCTGTACCGGAAGATGAAGTTTGTTTACGATTTTTTATAACTGCAAATCATTCAGATGCACAAATTTTTACGACAATTGAATGTCTAGCTGAAGGAATGAAAATGATTGAAGAGGCCAGAGTACTGGTATAAAAAGACTATGCCACATAGTACTCCAATTCATATTAAACATGATGGTGACGCAATGACGATACTTGTTTGCGTCACTTTTTTTACATTTTCTGATAGGGGTTTATAAAATTGTATACGACGGAAGATGAATACTATTAGATTTATAAAGAATGCTTTCATGACTTTAAAGATATGTTTCAATGGAAAGTTAAATAGGGGTTAACAATTGTATATAACATGATAGAATTATAGTTATGTCTTTGGGTATAGGTGATAAATATGGATTATGAAGGCTTGTCCTCTAAAAAAGGAATTGAATTCTCAGGTGAATATGTTTCGGTATTTACTTACAGAAATAGGAA
>NZ_JBXKMX010000184.1:0-16187 GCF_056992975.1 Ectobacillus sp.
TGGAAGCAAGGAGAATGGCTACAAGGTTACATACGTGTAACAGGAGGTTCAGAGCCATTTCAAGATGTGCGTGTAGAGCTAATGATGACACTTGTTACGATGCGAGGAAGAGAATATACGAGGACAGTTCTTACTATTTTTGATGAACAGCATATGAATCTTACTAGAGGTGAAAAGTCCAATTTTTTATTTTCTTATCAAATTCCTGAGACAATTGCTATTTCTAGTAACCATATCATGTATAGTTTACGTCTTCACACCTTGTCAGGGCATGAGGATCGTAAGCTAATTGATATTGTTCCGAATGAGCCGCTCCGACAAGTGATTAGTGCACTGTACAATCTTGACTTTAGGCGTGATCCTTCGTTTGGATTTTTTGATGGAAGTGTACAGTATTTTAAATTCGTTCCTACAGGCTATTTTATGCGTATGCTTCTTTCAGTTTCTTTTCTTGTAGTGCCGTATAAACATGAAATTCGGCTTTTTATGTATATTCGCAATAATAAGGGTAAAGATTTGTATCATATGTCAAAATTTTTACATTGGGAATGGGATGAAATGGAGTTACTAACGGAACGTCTTCGTAAAGAGATAACCGATATGTGCAATGAACCAGATTCTTATCTCAATAAAGTAGATTGGGTAGAGGATGGGGCAGTTGGTTCACTAGCAAAAAATCTCTTTCCTGAAGTAAAAGAGCTATCTGAATGGAAAGAAAAATAGCCTTCTTTGCCCGGACCATGTTGGCTCGGGCTTTTTGTAATGAAATACCATTTGTTTATTCCATCGCAAAAGAACAGGAGAGGTAAGAATGTATGTATATTTTGAAGAGGACATTCGCAGGAGTGATCAGCTTGCTCAAAAACACGGATTAGCTTTACAAACGCTGATGGAAAATGCAGGACGTTCCCTGTTTGAAGCTATTTCGAACGTAGTAAATCAGCATGACTCTATTTGTATTGTAGCAGGGACGGGAAATAACGGCGGGGATGGTATTGTTCTTACACGTTATTTAAAGATGCATGGTTACAGTGCCTCTTTATGTATGCCGATTGGAAAACCAAAGACAGAGTCAGCACTAGATCATTTACAGTATTATGAGGAAAGTGGCTATCAGGTGGATGAATGGTCACCGTGCAATAAATATGATGTAATCATAGATGCATTGCTTGGAGTTGGTGCTCGCTCCGGCTTGCAGGGGACATTGCAAGAAGTTGTACAGTGGGCGAATCTAGCAAATTCTCTGCGCATTGCAGTTGATATTCCAACTGGGCTTACAGCAGATTCTGGCTATGTGGACGAGGCATTTTGCGCGCATTATACATTTTGTTTACATGGTTTGAAGCCGTCGGTATTTCTGGAACCATCATCTTCTTATTACGGTTCGTGGAAAAGTGTAGATATCGGATTACCACAGACAGGGAAATGGAAGGTATGGACCGAAGAAGATGTCAATCAGAGCACATCAGTTCGCTCTCTATATTCACATAAAGGAACATATGGAACAGGCTTGTTGGTTGCGGGGAGCGATGAAATGCCAGGAAGCGCCATGCTAGCTGCGCTCGGGGCGATGCGCTCTGGTATTGGGAAGCTAACCGTTGCAACGACGAAGTTTACAACTAGCGTTTTAACACCTCGGGTGCCTGAAGCGACGTATATGACGGAAGGGTTGCAAAGGATTGCACACGGAAATTTTTCATCTTCATTCCGTGCTGCTGCTATTGGACCTGGGATTGAAGATCGCGTTCTCGTCGAACAAGCTGTTGCAACACTTCTTAATAGGGATATACCTGTAATCCTAGATGCAGGTGCGTTAAACAAAAGAGCCTATCCTCTTCGCAACCATGTAACAGTGGTAACACCTCATCCAGGTGAATTTAGTCGAATGATTGATAGGAAAGTGATAGATATACAAGCAAATCGAATTATGCTTGCATCGGAATATGCAAAAAAGCATGGAGTTATTGTTGTATTAAAGGGAGCCTACACGGTCATTGCATATCCAGATGGTTCAGGTGTAATCAATACAACAGGCAATTCTGGATTAGCGAAAGGCGGGACAGGTGATACATTGACAGGCATGCTACTAGCGTTTTTATGCACATACAAAAATCCACAGGCAGCCATTTCTAACGCAGTTTATATTCACGGTCTATGTGCAGATAAATGGGCACTAGATCGTGCTGAAGCGAGTATGCTTGCAAGCGATATAAGCAATATGCTTCCGTATGTATTAAAGCGATTTCAGCCATAATAGGGGATAAATAAAGGAAAGGGAGAAGCGTTAGTTTCTCCCTTTCCTTTATTTATGTGTTGTATTGTATTGGAACTAATAAAGAAGGAAGAGTACTATTTATGTACTCTTCCTTTGGCAGAATCGCCAATGAAAGCAACCTACTACCGTTATAGCCAAATTGAGATTGCCCCATACCTAGTATTCAAATAAAATAGAGGATAGTTCATTTAATAAATCGTATAGTTAATTTCGTTTTTAATTAACTTAATTAAATAAAAGGAGTCGTAAATTAATTATGAATGATAATCGCGAAGAGCTATCCAATGAGCTTGTAGCATCCATGTTTACCGTATTCCGTTCATTGCGTAGCGGTGTAGCGAAACAGTTTGAGGAATTTATTCCGATGAATGAGTTTTTCGTTTTACGTATTTTAGATCGAGAAAAACAAGAGAAAGTGTCACAACTAGCACATGAATTGCACGTTTCAAGCAGTCATATTACCGCCGTATCTGAAAAATTAATTGCAAGGGAATTGATAGAACGAACACGGTGTACTTCAGATCGACGCGTTGTTTTTTTAAAAATAACCGAGCAAGGTAGTATGCTTGTACGAGAAATGGAAGAACGTAAAACCAAATTTATAAAAGAAAAATTTGAGGCATTATCAGAAGAAGATATGAAGGTAACCATTGATGTGTTTCAAAAAATAATAAAGTCGTAATCCATTTGGACACTCCTTTCGAATAGGAAATTCTGATCTGTACAAGTTTGAAAAAAGCATCGCGAAGAAAAACCTTTTTCTGGTGTGACTAAAACAATGCAAATTGCAAAAGACTAAACTCACATTATAAGAAAGGGTGAGTAGAATGAGCAGTCGTAATGGCAGTGAGGGAAGTGGAAATCAAGGTTCCCCAAAAACAAACCAAAGTATTGAACATAATTCATCGGTTGGAAATGATAATAAGGGGAAAGAATATCGGTCGCGGCAGGGAAGTCAGTCCAAGGAAAAACATAGACAATAAAAAATTTTTATCTGAAAAGTAGACCTTTGCAGCTTAGATTGCGACGGTCTATTTTATTTCAAGAAAAAATCTCCTTGCTAGCAAAACAAGGAGCGGGAAAGGGGACTATCTATGTCAAAGGAATAAGTTGCACAGTGCAACTTCCTTACTTGTTACGTTACAGTCGTTGTGTGAAATCATTGTGAACTTTATGTGTTAGAGAGTTGAAATTTTGTATCATTGACCGAATGACATAAGAACGGTACAATTTTTTACAGATTCATATTTGAGGAGGAAATACATATGGCAGAAAAGGTAGCATTAATTACAGGAGGAACGAGAGGAATCGGAAAGGCAATCGCAAAACGATTTGCAATGGAAGGATATAATGTAGTTCTCAATTACATGCGTAAAAAGAGTGATGCAGAAATAGCAAAAGAAGAAATTGAAACTGAATTTGGAGTAAATGTGTTGCTTGTAAAGGCAAATGTTAAAGAAGTAAGTCAAATTAATATGCTGTTTGAAGAAGTTAAGAACAATTTTGGTCGTCTTGATGTATTTGTAAACAATGCAGCATCCGGTGTGCTACGTCCACTTATGGAAGTAGAAGAGAGTCACTGGGATTGGACGCAAGATATTAATGCGAAAGCTTATTTATTTGCAGCACAACAAGCTGCTAAGCTAATGGAAAATGGCGGTTCCATCATTGCAATGTCAAGTCTTGGTTCTATTCGCGCACTTCCGAATTATGTTACAGTAGGCGTTTCAAAAGCAGCGGTAGAAGCGTTAACACGGTATTTGGCAGTTGAACTTGCACCAAAAGGAATTGCAGTAAATGCGGTATCTGGCGGGGCTGTAGATACGGACGCGTTAACTCATTTTCCAAACCGAGAAGAACTATTGCAGTCAGCGGCATCCCGAAATCCAGCTGGCAGACTTGTTGAGCCAAAGGATCTAGCAGAAATGGTATATTTCTTAAGTACACCTGCTGCTAGTATGGTCCGTGGACAGACGATTATAGTAGATGGTGGATTGTCTTTACTTGCATAAATAGATACCAATTCATTCATTTCACAAGATAAAAAGAAAAATTGTAAATGTTAAGGGGTTCCATTCATGGGGAAGAGAAAGAAATCTACGTATAATGATCGTTTTATTCAATTAAATCCACCGCAAATATTAGCTTCTGGGTTTATTTTTCTAATTATGCTTGGAGGATTATTATTAAAATTACCTATTTCAACTGTTCGCCCGATTCGATGGGTAGATGCGTTTTTTACAGCAACCTCTGCTGCTACTGTAACCGGACTGAACGCTGTTGACACGAGTACAACGTTTACCATCTTCGGACAAGTTGTCATTATGCTTCTCATTCAAACGGGAGGACTTGGATTTATGACACTTGCCATAGTAATAGTAATGATTTTAGGGAAACGAATTGGTCTACGGCAGCGTCTTCTCATTAGTGAAGCATTGAATCAAACGAATATTGGTGGATTAATTATGCTTGTTAAGCGTGTACTTATCTTCTCTCTTAGTATTGAAGCGATTGGGGTATTCTTTCTATCCCTTCGGTTTGTACCTCAATATGGGCTCGGGAAAGGACTATATTACAGTCTATTTCATGTCATCGCTGCTTATAATAACTCTGGCTTTGCTTTGTGGCCGGATAATTTGACGAGATATGTAAGTGATCCTATTGTGAATCTTGTTATATGTGGATTGATTACAATGGGAGGACTCGGATTTACTGTTTTAATTGATCTTTGGTATAGTCGAAAGTTTGAAAAGCTTACGCTTCATTCGAAAATTATGATTATCGGTACAATTCTGTTAAATGTGATAGCCATTACAGCTATTTTTCTTTTGGAATATAATAATCCGAAGACGTTAGGAATGTTGGATTGGAACGGGAAATTTTGGGCTGCCTTCTTCCAAAGTATTACGCCGCGAACTGCTGGTTTCAACACAATTGATTATGGAAGTATGCGAGAGCCAACTATTCTTATTACGATGATTCTTATGTTTATTGGTGCCGGTAGTGTATCAACGGGTGGAGGGATTAAGCTAACAACCTTTGTCATCTTATTAACATCTTTTATTTCATTCTTTAAAAAAAAGCAAGATCTTGTTATTTTTCGTCGCACGATTAAAACAAATATTGTGACTCGTGCACTAGCAGTTGCAGTTGCAAGCCAGATATTAATTTTTTCGGTTGTTTTTCTTCTTATGTTAACGGAGCATTTTAGTTTTATACAGTTGTTATTTGAAACGATATCAGCATTTGGCACCGTTGGACTTTCGATGGGTATAACCCCTTATCTTTCTAGTGTCGGTAAATGCTTGCTTATGTTTGTTATGTATTGTGGTCTTGTTGGACCATTGACACTTGTTTTTTCGCTGGCACGACCTGATAAGCAGCGTATTCGATATCCATCTGAAGATGTGTTTACAGGATGATTTTAAACGAACAAAAAACCAGGAAAAATTCCTGGTTTTTTTTCGTTTAAAACATATCTCTATCTCAGCAACGATAGGATAGCACTAATTACTGCAACGCGAAACACGATTGCAAGCACAGCAGCAATTCCACCAATAATAATCGCAAGTCTTCCTGTTGTTTTAGCATCTCGGCTCATGGCGAAAAAGCCGAGAATTACAGCGATAATCCCAAACATAGCTGGATAGGTAAAGAAGGACAATACTGCAAGCGCTAACGCGGTGTAGCCAATCACCGCTCCACTCGTAGTAGGTTCTACTTCTTTTCGCTCAGGATTTAAATGAACTGGAGAAACTTCAGCGGCATATTCTGTATCTTCTGAATCGCGAAATAGGTCATGATCGTGTTCTTTATCTGCCATAATAATCCCCCTCTTATCTATTGGCTCCTATGAAAGAAGCTATAACTAGTATGACCTACATGTCTTATTTTCATTTCAAAAACTATCTGAAAAAAATTGGTATGATTGTACTTCTATTGGAAACGATAGGGAGGAAGTGATGATACGAAGGAGGCTTAGATTGATGCAGCATCCAATTGAAGATCTCATGAAAACGACGATGCACAATTTGAAAGCTATGGTAGATGTAAATACAATTCTCGGGAAGCCTGTATCGACCCAGGAAGGAAGTATAATTTTAACTGTCTCAAAGGTATCCTTTGGGTTTGGGGCAGGAGGAAGTGATTTTCAAGGTGAAGGATCATTAAGTTTGAAACGGCCAAGAAATAAATTTCATCCGAATGTTGAAAAGACGCTGGATAATGAAACGGAGTATCCGTTTGGCGGAGGAAGTGGAGCGGGCGTGTCCATAAATCCTGTAGCTTTTCTAGTGGTAGGTGAAAAAGGGGTTCAAGTGATGCATTTACAAAGCAGTACACATTTACTTGAAAAAGTTATGGAAACAGCACCAAAGACGATTCAATCTATACAAAAAGTAAGGGATGCGAATTCTACTTCAAAGGATGGGTAAAGTAAAATAACGCTAATTAGGAAAGGAGACACAATTATATGTGCCTCCGTTTCTTTATGTGATAATCTCGTTTATACTGATGTAACCTTTTGTCTTTTTTCCTTTTTTGCATTGTTCGATAAAATATTCTTATAACTAATGGCTTGTCTTCCCATTTGAATCCATGCTTTTTCGAAATCTCTGCGGTTTACTTTACGGTTTGGCGTAGGATGAAGAGGGTCTTGTATGTAAACATAAAAGGAATTGTAGCCAACAAGCAATACGCTATGCTGGGCAAATGTAATTCGCATCGGTCCTTCACTTGTATACCAAGTTTCAAAACGGTCTTCCGGTAATAAGGCATATGTATCATTGATGATGGTCCAGACGGGTGACCCGTTATCAATCATAGCATACATATCCTCAGGTGACCCTCCTGTTAAATTAACAAGCTGATTTGGTAAATACGTAAGTCCTAGCTTAAATATAGGACCTGCAAACACACCAAGACCGGGGCGGCTGAAAGAAAACATATCACCAACAAATCCGTCCTCCATACTGCCATGAAGACCCTTTTGTTCAAATGGAATTTTATCAATTTTTGCTGCTAGCTCCATTTTGTCAACGTCTATCTCTGCATATGAAAGCAACATAGCTAAGCTAGTTACTTCACAACCCCTTGGAAGTTCGGGGTTTTGTGAAATATGTGAAGTCATAATAAGTGTTGGTTTGTTCATCGTATAAAATTTTTTTGCACCAAGATAGGAGAGAGCTGAAAAAAACGGTAAAGACAAAATTATTTTCCATTTATGTTGTTTTACCAAGCTTAACACAATTTTACACGCCCCTTTTCTTCTTTTTTTTTTGAATATGGGTATGATACAGATGAAACAAGGAACTTCACTACTATAGTATATACATTTTATTGCAAATTCTGTTGTTTTCTGTCAATAATAACGTGGAAACATAAAAATATGAATGTCACAAAAATGTAACATGTATAGTAGTACATGTTTCTAGAAGATTTTAGGTAAAACAACTACAATGGAAGTGAAAAGGGAACAGGAGGAAGGAAAATGATTAACGTAAAGAAATTTACCATAGGCATATTTCTGTTAACCGGTGCCTTCGTCATATATGTATGGAAGGAAATGGAGAGCATTGTAAAAAATAAAAAACAATATGTTTAAGTGGAATACATTGTTTTTTTGCTTTTTATGTTATATAATGAAATTTGTGTCTCAGTTATACTTGGAAGAACGCTGGCACTATTGATTCTGATACTCGTTATGCTCTATGTATTACACAATGAAATTGCTGGGAAAGATCGGGACAGGAACGCCAACAACTTTCTCAACCTTCATGCTAGTTGTGTTCGTAAGCTAAGTAAATGAAGCCAGCGCAGCAGGAGCGGTCATTGGAGCCGCAGGGATAAAAGAGAGGTAGGGCTTTTATCAGAAAAGTAGAATTAGCATGTTACAAACCCTCTCATTCAAATGCAAAAAGGTCTCTTTTTCAGTAAAGAGACCTTTTTTTACATGTTTAAGTGGTGAGGTTCAAGCATTGTATACGCCCTGTAAGCATGGAACTAACGAAACGAACATCTTCAGTATCTGATGTAGTTGCTTCTTTAATTCTATATAACGGAAGTGATTAATGGTTCTGAATGTTCTGGTTTTTTAATGCGATGTTCTTCACAGTTTCCAATCCTACGCAATCCTTTCGAATGTAGAAAATAAAAGAATCCAAATCTTCTCTTGAAAGCTTTTTGAATATAGAAACAGTTTTAGGTAAAAATGTAAATGCATTACGATCGAAATGTCCATTCTTAAATATGGAAAGGACAAAATACGACAATAATAGGAATTGACAATTTATATTCGTAATAAATATGAGAATGTCCTTCTGAGGAGATAATGAAATTTGTCGAAAAAAATTTTATTTAAAATGTAAGCGTTAACAATACTGATATTACAATAAATTCAGTTAATTCGTTAGATATAATATTTAAAATATTAAAAAAATTGTTTTGATTAATTCATAAAGGAAGCGTAAACTAAGAAAAAATAAAAATAAATACACGACACATTGGGGATTTAAAATGAACGAACAATTCAATTACTTAAATGGAGATTTCGTTCAGGAGAATGAAGCAAAGGTTACTTTTTATAATAACGGATATTTATACTGCGATGGTTGCTGGTATATGTTCAGTCATACGTGTATATAGAGCAGTAATGTCTACAACATGTAGATCCGTTTGCATAAATTAGCTATATCAATTCTCATAGAGATTCCTAATGCGATAGAAGAATGGAGGAGATCGCGTTGCGAAGCAATATGATAAAAGACGGAATTGATCGCGCTCCCCATCGCAGTTTGCTTCATGCAGCTGGGGTTAAGGAGGAAGACTTTAACAAGCCTTTCATTGCGATTTGTAATTCTTATATAGACATAGTACCTGGGCACATCCATCTGCGTGAGTTAGCAGATGTAGCAAAGGCTGCCATCCGAGCAGCGGGCGGTGTACCGTTTGAGTTTAATACAATTGGTGTTGATGATGGTATTGCAATGGGACACGTTGGAATGCGATATTCACTTCCAAGCCGTGAAATTATTGCAGACGCAGCTGAAACGGTCATTCAAGCGCATTGGTTTGATGGAGTATTTTACATACCAAACTGCGACAAAATTACACCAGGCATGCTTATGGCAGCTGTTCGTACGAATGTGCCTGCTGTGTTCGTATCTGGTGGACCGATGGAAGCTGGAGTATCGAAAAATGGTAAACAGCTATCACTCGCTTCCGTTTTCGAAGGAGTGGGAGCTCTCAAATCAGGGAAAATAAGTTTAGAAGACCTTGTAGAAATGGAACAAGCGGCTTGCCCGACTTGCGGATCCTGTTCGGGAATGTTTACAGCAAACTCCATGAATACTATTATGGAAATGCTCGGTGTTGCCCTTCCAGGCAATGGAACCATATTAGCTACTAGCAAGGAAAGACATGAACTGATATATAAAGCTGCATCTCATTTGATGGAATTAATCCAAAATGATGTAAAACCGCGTGACATTATTACAAAAGAAGCAATTGATGATGCATTTGCACTTGATATGGCGATGGGCGGTTCAACAAATACAGTTCTTCACATGCTTGCCATTGCTAACGAAGCAGGAATTGAATACGATTTAAGCCGCATCAACGAAGTAGCAAATCGTGTTCCGTATCTTGCGAAAATTAGTCCGGCATCTTTGTATTCTATGCATGATGTTCATAATGCTGGGGGTGTTTCTTCCATCATCAAAGAACTTTCTTCGATACCAGGAGCCATACATGCAGATCGCATAACGATTACAGGTAAAACATTATTAGAAAATGTCCAAGATGCAGAAATTACAAATGATGAAGTAATCCATCGGAAAGAAAATCCTTACAAAAAGACCGGCGGATTATCAATATTATTTGGAAACCTTGCTCCTGATGGTGGTGTTATTAAAGTAGGCGGTGTAGATCCTTCAATTGAAACGTTTACTGGGAAAGCTATTTGCTTTAACTCACATGATGAAGCGGTTGAAGCAATAGATAAAGGTCTTGTTAAAGAAGGACACATTGTTGTTATTCGCTTTGAAGGACCAAAAGGCGGACCTGGGATGCCAGAAATGCTTGCACCAACGTCTTCTATTGTTGGTAGAGGGCTTGGCAAGAAGGTAGCGCTTATCACCGATGGACGTTTCTCAGGTGCAACAAGAGGAATTGCAATTGGTCACATTTCTCCGGAAGCAGCTGAAGGTGGACCAATCGCTTATGTGAAAGATGGCGATACGATTACAATTGCATTAAAGGATCGTACGTTACATTGGGATATTTCAGATGAAGAATTTGAAGAACGTAAGCAAAATATAGAATTACCTGAACCAAAAATAAAACGTGGCTATTTAGCACGTTATGCGAAACTCGTTACTTCTGCAAACACAGGTGGAATTTTAAAAGTGTAAAGCGATGACGGGGAGGAGTAGTTGTTCTTGAAGCCTCACAGAGAGTCGGTGGTTGGTGGAAACCGATGGTTCAAGACAGCGAACATCGCCCCTGAGTGTTGGGCTAAATTGGTAGGCTCAAACGCTAGCCGCGTTATAGGCTTGGCTCCATAGGAGTCTCTGAGGCAAGAAGGTAAACTTCTTGTAAAGAAGGGTGGTACCGCGAAATCATTCGCCCCTTTAGTCACAGCGTTGTTGTGACTTTAGGCGAATGGTTTTTTTGTATATAAATATGAATTGGGGGTTTGACGAACATGTCTTCGCAAACGAAGGAACGAACAGGTGCAGAGCTTCTCATTAATTCGTTGGTACAAGAAGGTGTAGAACTTATTTTCGGTTACCCGGGCGGGGCAGTTTTACCTTTGTATGACGCCTTGTATGATTGCGATATTCCACACATTTTAACGAGACATGAACAAGGAGCTATACATGCAGCTGAAGGATACGCAAGAGTAACAGGAAAACCTGGTGTTGTTATTGCAACTAGTGGACCTGGAGCGACTAATCTCATTACAGGCTTGGCTGATGCAATGATTGATTCTCTTCCGCTAGTTGTATTTACCGGACAGGTATCGAGCAAGGTAATTGGAACGGATGCATTCCAAGAGGCAGATGTCATTGGAATAACAATGCCAGTAACCAAACATAATTATCAAGTTCGTAAAGTATCTGATTTTCCAAGAATTATAAAAGAAGCCTTCCATATTGCATCTACAGGACGAAAAGGTCCGGTTGTTATTGATTTACCGAAAAATATGGTAATAGATAAGGGTACTGCAAATGCCCAGGTAGAAATGGATTTGCCTGGATATCAACCAAATTATGAGCCGAATCGTCAGCAAATCGCAAAGCTTCTATCAGCGATTGAAAAGTCGAAAAAGCCTGTTATTCTTGCAGGCGCTGGAGTTCTTCATGCACAAGCTTCTGAAGAACTTACGAAATTTGCAAGATTATATCGCATACCGGTTGTGCATACTTTACTTGGTTTAGGCGCATTCTCGCCGCAAGATCCGTTATTCTTAGGAATGGGCGGAATGCATGGTACGTATGCAGCCAATATGGCTTTGTACGATTGTGATCTTCTCATTAATATTGGAGCAAGATTTGATGATCGATTAACGGGAAACCTAGCCTTTTTCGCACAAAATGCAGTTGTTGCTCACATTGATATTGATCCAGCTGAAATTAGCAAAAATGTACCGACGGAAATTCCGATTGTGGCTTCTGCAAAGCGTGCGTTGCAAGCTCTTTTGGAAAAAGAAGTCGTAAAAACGGATCATGAAGAATGGCTCAATGAAGTAAAAGTTCGTAAAGAAAAGTATCCATTGCAATATAAAAAAGGCGGCGACGTAATAAAGCCGCAAGCTGCAATTGAGCTTTTATACGAAGTGACAAAAGGGAATGCAATAATAGCAACAGATGTAGGTCAGCATCAAATGTGGGCAGCACAATATTATCCGCTTAAAGATCCGGACAAATGGGTAACATCCGGAGGACTAGGTACGATGGGATTTGGCTTACCAGCTGCGATTGGTGCACAATTTGCAAAACCAAATGAGTTAGTCGTTGCGGTAGTTGGCGATGCTGGCTTTCAAATGACGTTGCAAGAACTAAGTGTATTAAAGCAGCATCAGTTGCCAATTAAAGTGTTTATTTTAAACAACGAGGCACTTGGTATGGTTCGCCAATGGCAAGAATCATTCTACAATGAACGTTATTCACATTCATTGCTTTCCTGTCAACCCGACTTTGTTGCATTAGCAGGGGCTTATGGAATTAAGGGAGTTAGAATCACTGATCCTGCTACTGCAAAGCAACAATTGGAAGAGGCTATTGCTATTGACGGACCTGTTGTAATTGACTGCCGTGTATTACAATCTGAAATCGTAATGCCAATGATTGCACCTGGTAAAGGCATTCATCAGATGGAAGGGGTGGAAGGATGAAACGCATTGTTACAGCAACCGTACGAAATCAAAGTGGTGTTTTGAACAGGATTACGGGTGTTATGTCTAGAAGACAATATAACATTGAAAGTATTTCAGTCGGCCATACCGAGGTATCTACGATTTCACGTATGACATTTGTTGTTCATGTAGAAAATCTACAGGAAGTGGAGCAGCTCATCAAAAATCTCCATAAACAAATTGATGTTATTAAGGTGTCTGATATTACAGATGAAGCGATGATTGCTCGTGAGCTCGCACTAATTAAAGTGTCGACTACACAGGCAAATCGCACTGAGATTTATAGCTTAATTGAACCTTTTCGTGCATCAGTTATCGACGTAGGCAAAGATTCTGTTGTCGTACAAGTAACTGGAGCGTCGGATAAGGTAGAAGCTTTAATTGAATTGCTCCGTCCGCATGGGCTCAAAGAAATTGCCCGTACCGGCGTTACCGCATTTACACGCAGTATGAAGAAGCAAGAAAAACAACAAACACTTATTATCCATTAAAAATTAGGGGGAAAAGAAAATGACAAAAGTATATTACAAGGATTCCATTACAAACAACGTATTAGAAGGAAAGAAAATTGCGATTATCGGCTACGGTTCTCAAGGTCATGCACATGCACAAAATTTACGCGATAACGGGTTTGATGTAGTAATTGGAGTACGCGCTGGAAAATCATTTGATAAAGCCAAAGAAGATGGATTTTCTGTAAAAACAGTTGCAGAAGCTACTAAAGAAGCAGATGTTGTTATGATCCTTCTTCCAGACGAACGTCAACCAGAAGTATACGAAGCAGAAATTGCTCCTAATTTAGAAGCTGGAAATTCTCTTGTATTTGCACACGGATTTAACATTCACTTTAAACAAATCACACCTCCAACGGATGTAGATGTATTCCTAGTAGCTCCTAAAGGTCCAGGACATCTTGTACGTCGTACATTTGTAGAAGGCGGAGCTGTTCCAGCATTGTTTGCTGTATACCAAGATGCTACAGGTACTGCTACTGACAAAGCATTGTCATATGCAGATGGCATCGGTGCAACTCGTGCTGGGGTTCTTCAAACAACATTCCAAGAAGAAACAGAAACAGATCTATTCGGCGAACAAGCCGTACTTTGCGGCGGGGTTACTGCTCTTGTAAAAGCTGGCTTTGAAACGCTTGTGGAAGCAGGATACCAACCAGAACTTGCTTACTTTGAAACATTCCATGAACTTAAACTAATCGTTGACTTGATGTATGAAGGCGGTATTGCTAACATGCACTACTCCATTTCTGACACAGCACAATGGGGTGATTACGTTTCTGGACCACGCGTCGTAACAGCTGAATCTAAGAAAGCGATGAAGGATGTATTAACTGATATTCAAGATGGTACGTTTGCACATGGCTGGATCAATGAACATAAATCAGGTCGTCCAAACTTTAATAAATTTGTGGAAGATGAAAAGAATCATCAACTTGAAACAGTTGGAAGTAAGCTTCGCGAAATGATGCCGTTTGTAAAACCACGTACTAAAGTGGAGGCATAATCAATGAGACAAATTCAATTCATGGATACGACGCTTCGAGACGGGGAACAATCAGCCGGCGTAAACTTGAATCCGCAAGAAAAATTGCAAATCGCACGTCAGTTAGAAAAATTAGGAATCAACGTCATGGAAGCCGGCTTTGCAGCCGCTTCCGACGGTGATTTTAAATCTGTACGTGATATTGCAAAGCTTGTAAAAAATGCATCTGTTATGAGTCTTGCTCGTGCAAAAGAAAGCGATATCAAGACTGCCTTTGATGCGTTGAAGGATGCGGCGCAACCTCGCTTGCACGTGTTTATCGCTACAAGTGATATTCATATGAAATATAAGCTTCGTATGACGAGAGAGCAGGTACTGGATTCAATTAAACAATCGGTGGTATTAGCAAAATCTTTGTTTCCTGTTGTACAATTTTCAGCTGAGGATGCAACGAGAACGGATTACGCTTTTCTTGCAGAAGCATCCGAGTTGGCTATTCGCTGCGGAGCGAGTGTCATTAACATTCCTGATACCGTTGGATACACGAATCCGCAGGAATACTATGCTTTGTTTCAATACTTAAAACAACATGTTCCGTCTTTTGAACAAGCAATTTTCTCTTGCCACTGTCATGACGATTTAGGGATGGCAACAGCAAATTCACTAGCGGCAATTGAAAGCGGAATTGGCCAAGTAGAAGGAACAATTAACGGAATAGGGGAACGTGCAGGAAATGCAGCTTTGGAAGAAGTTGCTGTTGCCCTTCACATTCGTAAAGATCACTACCAAGCTGCAAGCTCTTTGCAGTTGAAGGAAATTAAAGCGACCAGCTCACTTGTCAGTCGATTAACAGGAATGATTATTCCGAAAAACAAGGCTGTTGTCGGAGCAAATGCATTTGCACATGAGTCTGGAATTCATCAAGATGGCGTGTTAAAGGAAGCCTCTACTTATGAAATTATTTCACCTGAGCTTGTTGGGGAAGAACAAAATAAACTTGTGTTAGGAAAGCACTCTGGACGTCATGCCTTTACAGATCGAATGATTGAGCTTGGCTATGAACTGACAGATGAAGAGCGCGACCGAGCATTCAAAGCTTTTAAACAACTTGCCGATCGTAAAAAAGAAGTGACAGAAGCAGATTTACATGCCCTTGTTTTAGGGGAAAAAGCGCTTCTTGATCAACCATACGAAGTCAAAGATTTACATGTGCATTTTAATTCGAATGGTACGCAATCAGCCACTGTCGTTCTCGTAGATGAACAAGGTAACACAGTAGAGGATGCAGCAACCGGTGCAGGTAGTATTGAGGCTATCTATCATGCAATAGACCGAATTATAGGAAGAGAATTTAATCTAGTAGACTATCGTATACAATCAATTACGCAAGGACAGGATGCGTTAGCACATGTAAATGTCGAACTAAGCGATGGTGTGAAAACTTTATCTGGGTTCGGTGTTGCGTTTGATGTTCTGGAAGCTTCCGCAAGAGCCTATGTACATGCGGCAGGTAAGCTTATCCGATTGTCAGCAGTAAAACGGTGAGGTGATACGAATGGAGAAGAGAATTGTTTGTTTAGCAGGTGATGGCATCGGTCCAGAAGTAATGGACAGTGCAAAAAAAGTATTGCAGGTAATCGAGCGGCTGTATGGACATCATTTTGAATTGCAGGATGAAGCGTTTGGGGGAGCTGCGATTGACGAATATGGGCAACCGCTTCCGGCCCGAACTCTTACAGCATGCCTAACAAGTGATGCTATATTACTTGCAGCTGTTGGTGGTCCAAAGTGGGATCATGTAGCAGAACGTCCTGAAAAAGGATTACTTGCTCTTCGCAAAGGGCTTGGTGTATTTGCCAATGTGCGGCCAGTAGAGGTGGAAAACTCTCTTGCCTACTTATCTCCGCTTAAGGAAGATCGTGCGAAAGATGTACAATTTGTAGTTGTTCGCGAACTAACAGGCGGTTTGTATTTCGCTCTTCCGAAGGAACGCGATGCCGA
>NZ_JBXKMX010000185.1:0-23170 GCF_056992975.1 Ectobacillus sp.
GCGAAATGGCCTTGCTTTGCCCTGCTCCGTATTCAAAAGCAACAATGGCACGGTCGTTTAGCACGAGTGGCAATTCCTCCATAAAGCGGCGGTAGAAATCAAGTCCATCTACTCCCCCAACTAAAGCGCGGGACGGCTCATGCTCCTTCACAACAGGAGATAGCTCCTCCCACTCCTCATATGGAATGTATGGCGGATTCGAAACGACAACATCTAGCTTTTGACCCGCCTGTATAAACGGCTGGAGTAAATCGCCCTGATAGAACGTTACATTTGCCCCAAGTTCACTTGCATTTTGCTTGGCAACTACAAGCGACGCCGGAGCTATATCTACAGTTGATACGGATAGATGCAAATTTTCTAAAGCTAATGTAATCGCAATTGCACCGCTGCCCGTACCAATGTCAGCAACGTTAAGCATGGAAGAGCCAAATACCCGCTGTATCCGCTGTAAAACGTGGAGTACAAGCTCCTCTGTTTCTGGGCGAGGAATAAGTACTTCTTCGTTTACATGAAACAAGCGTCCATAAAAGCTTTCATAACCCGTAATATACTGAAGGGGAATACCTTCATAATGACGCTGTACCATTTCCTCAAACAGCGCCTGTTCATTTGTAGTAAGCTCTTCCTGCCATTTCATGAGCATACCTGTTCGATCGGTCTTAAGCGTATGAAGAAGGAGTAACTCCCCGCTATTTTCATCGCGTCCTCTTTCCCGCAAAAAAGAAGAAGCCCATTTGAGGGCTTCATATACGCGCATTATTCTGCGTCCTCCATCCTCTTGGCCTGATCTTCCATAATTAAAGCCTCGATTACTTCATCCAGTTTTCCTTGCAGAATTTGGTCAAGCTTTTGAATGGTTAAACCAATGCGGTGGTCCGTCACGCGGTTTTGCGGGAAGTTATACGTACGAATCCGTTCTGAGCGATCACCGGTTCCAACTGCTTGCTTCCGGTTTTGATCGTACTCAGCCTGCGCTTCTTGTTGAAATTTATCGTACACACGTGCACGTAGTACCTTCATTGCTTTATCTTTGTTTTTAATTTGTGATTTTTCATCCTGGCAAGATACAACGACTCCGGTCGGAATATGCGTTAAACGAACCGCTGACATGGTTGTATTAACACTTTGTCCTCCTGGACCACTTGAACAAAATGTATCGACGCGAATATCCTTGTCATTAATATCAATTTCTACTTCCTCTGCTTCAGGCAGGACAGCTACCGTTGCCGTGGAAGTATGAATACGGCCGCCTGACTCTGTTTCTGGCACACGTTGTACGCGGTGTGCACCGTTTTCAAACTTCATCTTACTGAACGCACCTTTGCCGTTAATCATGAAAATGATTTCTTTAAAGCCGCCAAGCTCTGTATAGCTTGCTTCAATCACGTCGCATTTCCAGCCTTGCATTTCTGCATAACGGCTATACATACGATATAAAGTAGCTGCAAACAGAGCTGCTTCATCACCGCCGGCTGCACCGCGAATTTCAATAATAACGTTCTTATCATCATTGGGATCTTTCGGAATAAGAAGAATGCGTAACTTCTCTGCCAAATCTTTTTCCTGTGCTTCTAAATCAGAAATTTCTTCTTTAACCATCTCACGCATATCCGCGTCTAATTTATCCTCTAGCATGGTTTTTGCATCTGCTATTTGCTCACGAATGCCCTTATACTCACGATAGACAGTCACTGTTTCTTGAATGTCAGACTGTTCCTTCGAATACTCACGAAGCCTTTTCGGATCATTTACGACAGAAGGATCGCTCAAAAGTTCGTTGAGCTTCTCGTAACGGTATTCCACTGCCTGTAGTCGATCTAACACGTCACTCACCTCAACATCCTAAGTTTCTAATACATTAGTATAATCCGCAAGAAGAGTAAAAAGCAAGGTGCAGCTCCTTTTTTGGATCCAATCTATATGAATAATACTTCAGCCCTCTTCTGGTACTTTATGACAATGACGACAACGAGGTTCATAGGACTCCGATGCTCCCACTAGAATAATGGGGCCCTCTAAGGATGCCGGTTCTCCGTTAATCAGGCGCTGCGTTCGACTTGCAGGTGCCCCGCACTTGGCACAAACCGCCTGCAGCTTTGTCACACCTTCCGCAATGGCCATTAACTGAGGAACTTGTCCAAATGGTAGACCTCGAAAATCCTGGTCTAAACCAGCAACAATGACACGAAAGCCTCGGTTTGCAAGTGTTTGCACCACTTCCACAATGCCCTCATCAAAAAACTGTACTTCATCAATAGCAATTACATCTAATTCTTCTGTTACATAGTCATATATTTCAGTTGAAGAGGTAACCGGAACTGCTGTAATACTTGCTCCGTTATGTGAGACTACATCTTCTTCACTATATCGTTTATCGATGCTCGGTTTCAATACAATGACATGTTGCTTCGCAAATTGTGTTCGTCTGACGCGTCGAATCAATTCCTCTGACTTACCAGAAAACATGCTTCCACATATCACTTCAACCCAGCCATTTCGGTTCATTACATACATAAAAAAAGCCTCCCTTGTTTCATAAGAAGCGGTTGGATGTAACTCCGCAAAAAAGCAGGCAAGCTTAGCTTGCCTGCTTTACTTACGCAATCACATTTTGTCTTTGCGGAGCGAACCCCGCAGTAGCAAAATGATACATTACTTAAGACCGTATTTTTTGTTGAAGCGATCCACACGACCATCTGCCGTAGCAAATTTTTGACGTCCTGTGTAGAATGGGTGAGAATCAGAACTGATTTCCACTTTGAACAACGGGTATGTGTTGCCGTCTTCCCATTCAATCGTTTCGTTAGAGAACTTTGTAGATCCGCTTAGAAACTTAAAGCCAGTGTTAATGTCCATGTACACGACTTTATTGTATTTTGGATGAATTCCTTGTTTCATTATCTTTCATCTCCTTCCGCCCTGAATCATGTTAGAAACAGAGTTCATTATCACATGCTAAAATAGCATCGCTTAACGATAAAACACACATGAGGAAATTATAACAGCGCATTTTGCTTTTTGCAACTATATGTTAGCTGGAATTCACTGTTTATTTTTTGGTATTTTATCCTAAAGCTTTACTTAGAAGACACTGTTCCCTTATTCTCGGCCATAATCAATTGAAAAAATTCTTCATTTGTTTTCGTATTCCGTAGAAGACGTAAGAACCGTTCTAAGAAATCAGGTGAATCTGACATCGTTTTACGAATGGTCCATAATTTATCCAATCTTTCTTTTGGAAGAAGAAGTTCTTCCTTACGCGTTCCAGAACGACGAATATCAATTGCTGGGAACACACGGCGTTCAGATAGATTACGATCCAAATGAAGCTCCATATTACCAGTTCCTTTAAATTCTTCGTAAATGACATCGTCCATACGAGAACCTGTCTCAACGAGTGCTGTAGCCAAAATCGTTAAGCTACCGCCTTCCTCAATATTTCGGGCTGCCCCGAAAAATCGTTTTGGGCGGTGAAAGGCAGCTGGATCAATCCCCCCAGACAATGTTCTACCGCTTGGAGGAATGACAAGATTGTAGGCACGCGCAAGACGAGTAATACTATCCATTAAGATAATAACATCTTTTTTATGCTCAACGAGTCGCATCGCACGCTCAAGTACTAGTTCTGCCACTTTAATGTGATTTTCAGGTACTTCATCGAATGTAGAACTCACTACATCACCCGCAACAGAGCGTTCGATATCGGTTACCTCTTCCGGACGTTCATCAATGAGGAGGACGATAAGTTCTGCATCTGGATGATTCGTTGTAATACTATGAGCGATCTCCTTTAGTAGCATCGTTTTACCAGCCTTCGGAGGAGCAACAATGAGACCACGTTGTCCAAAGCCGACAGGTGCAAGAATATCCATAATACGAGTCGATAAATTCTTCGGCTCTGTTTCAAGTACCATTTGCCGATCTGGATAGAGCGGTGTTAGTGCTGGAAAATGCACACGTTCCTTCGCCGTTTCCGGGTCTTCTCCGTTAACAGCTTCCACTTGTAGCAGACCAAAATACCGTTCATTTTCCTTCGGAGGGCGCACTTTCCCAGACACTTTATCTCCGTTACGTAAATCAAAACGACGAATTTGTGAAGCGGAAATGTAGATATCTTCAGAACTTGGGGAGTAATTGATTGGACGTAAAAAACCAAAACCCTCTGATTGAATAATTTCTAATACACCTTGCATAAAGAAGAATCCTTCTTTTTCTGCTTGTGCTTTCAAAATGGCAAACACGAGCTCTCTTTTCGTTAGTTTGCTGTAGTAGGAAATTTTAAATTCCTTTGCTTGTTCATATAGCTCTTTTAATTTCATACTTTCTAATGCTGAGATTGTTAAACTCATCGAGACACCACGCTTTAACTTTACTTTTATTTGAATTGAATGAATAGGAATTTGAACGGAAGGTATTTATGAAAGAGTACGTGCAAGTAGAATAATATTCACTATTGTAACCTCTTTTTTCCGCATTTAATCAATTGTTACTTGCATTCTATTTAGAATAAGGGAAAAAACTATAAAAAATGAAAATAGTATTTGGAGAATATGAACGAAAATTAACTCTATCTTTGAATGTATATGGATTAGCATTATATTGTCAATGGAAAACTTTATCCTATTCTGGATATTTACAAAAAAAGATGGACGGGGCTTGTCCTTCTTGCTTGGTAGAGTTCCTCCTGCCTAATAGGAGCAAAGACAGGAGGAATTTCTACAAGTCCGAACCGATATTCTATTTGGTATAAATTACTTGATTACTAGATTTGGTTTTTTGTGAAGGCTATGACGACCGTCAACAAAACGAACGGTTCCTGATTTCGCTCTCATTACTAGTGATTGAGTTGTACCAAATGTTCCTTTAAATTGAACACCTTTAAGCAATTCACCATCTGTTACACCTGTTGCAGCGAAAATAGCGTCATCTCCGCGAACTAGATCTTCCATGTAAAGGACACGGTTAATGTCTTCGATGCCCATCTTTCCACAACGGATTAATTCTTCTTCATTTTGCGGAAGAAGTTTTCCTTGAAGTTCTCCGCCTAAGCATTTTAATGCTACGGCTGCAATAACTCCTTCTGGTGCTCCGCCAGAACCGAACAGAATATCAACACCTGTATGATCAAAAGCCGTATTAATAGCTCCTGCTACATCCCCGTTATCAATTAACTTGATACGAGCGCCTGCATTACGAATTTCTTCAATTAGTTTTGCATGACGTTCGCGGTATAACACAGTTGCTACTACGTCTTCAATATCTTTTCCTTTTGCCTTAGCAACCGCACGTAGATTATCAATAACCGGTGCATTAATATCCACTTTACCAATTGCTTCTGGGCCAACTGCAATTTTATCCATGTACATATCCGGTGCGTGTAATAGATTACCATGGTCAGCCACAGCTAATACTGCTAATGCATTCCAACCACCTGAAGATACAATGTTCGTACCTTCTAACGGATCAACTGCTACGTCAACGCGTGGTCCGTAACCTGTACCTAGTTTTTCTCCAATGTATAGCATAGGCGCTTCGTCCATTTCGCCTTCCCCGATTACAACCGTTCCTTTCATCGGTATCGTATCGAAAACTGCACGCATAGCAGATGTTGCTGCACCATCCGCTTCATCCTTTACACCGCGTCCCATCCAACGAGCAGCGTTTAAAGCGGCTGCTTCTGTTACACGAACTAATTCCATGGATAAACTTCTTTCCAAAATAATCCCTCTCCTTTTAGCCGTAAATTATGAGTTTTGTACTTGTTCGATTTCCTGCTCCGACATTTGTTCGCGCCAGATGTGTGCGCCAAGACCACGCAGCTTGTCTACTAAATCTTCGTACCCTCTATCAATGTGCTCGAGCCCGGTAACCTCTGTCATACCCTCTGCCATTAACCCCGCAATGACAAGCGCTGCTCCCGCACGAAGATCACTCGCCTTTACCTTAGCCCCCTGTAAGTCAACAGGACCTGTCACAATGGCGGAACGCCCTTCTACTTTCACCTTAGCATTCATTCGACGTAATTCATCGATATGCTTAAATCTAGCTCCGTAGATGGTATCCGTCACAACTCCAGTGCCACTTGCCTTCGTTAGAAGTACAGTAAACGGCTGTTGCAAGTCGGTTGCAAAGCCTGGATAGACAAGCGTCTTCACATCCACGGTTTTCAAACTTGCTACGCTGGTTACAACGATTTGATCATCATCGATTTCAATGTGAACACCCATTTCACGAAGCTTGGCCGTAACAGATTCTAAATGCTGCGGGATAACATTTTCAATCACAATTCTACGACCAATCGCAGCAGCTAGAATCATATACGTTCCTGCTTCAATCCGATCCGGTATAATCGTATGATTACAGCCGTGCAGGGAATCAACCCCGTCAATGCGTATGACATCGGTTCCCGCACCTTTAATGCGAGCTCCCATGCTCGTTAGCAAAGTAGCTACATCAATGATTTCCGGCTCTTTCGCCGCATTTTCAATGACAGTTCTACCTTTCGCACGAACAGCAGCTAACATGATATTAATTGTAGCACCTACGCTTACGACATCCAAGTAAATCCGGGCACCTCGTAGTTCTTTCGCACGAAGGTAAATCGCACCTTGCTCGTTCGTCACCTCGGCTCCTAGCGCCTCAAATCCTTTAATATGTTGATCTATCGGACGAGGGCCTAAATAACAGCCGCCAGGAAGACCAATGACCGCCTTTTTAAAGCGTCCGAGCATGGCACCCATTAAATAGTAGGAGGCACGTAATTTTTTCACTTTACCGTTAGGCATTGGCATATCTACCATCTGAGACGGATCTACAATCATATCTTGTCCGTTATAGATCACATTACCGCCAATTTCTTCTAGTAAATCACCTAGCATTCTCACGTCAGAAATATTCGGTACCCCTCCGATTGTCACGGGTGAATCTGCTAGAATGGTTGCAGGAATTAAGGCAACTGCACTATTCTTTGCGCCGCTTACTCGAATGGTCCCGTTTAAACGTGTTCCGCCTATAATACGTAATTTTTCCATTTCGTGCCCCTTCCTAAAAAAATTCACATTCTACTTCCTATTTTGCCTGACCTTGGCAAAAGAGTCAAAAGAACTATGATTACCCGTACTTGCATGCTTTTTCAAATAACATACTAAAACGTGGCTCTTTGTGCCAAATCACCGCTAACTATTCAGAAAAAAAAGATAACAATTAAGGCAGGTTAGCGATTATTCCAGTCTTGAAGAAATTGTTCAATCCCTTTATCTGTTAAGGGATGTTTCATAAGCTGATGGAAAACCTTGAACGGAATGGTAGCAATGTGCGCCCCGCGAAGAGCAGCTTCCGTCACATGAAGCGGATGTCGAATGGATGCAGCAATAATTTCCGTTTGAATATTATGTTGCAAAAATATTGCTGAGATTGTTTCAACAAGCTCAAGACCATTGTGTCCGATATCATCCAATCGACCTAAAAACGGCGATACGTACGTAGCTCCGGCACGGGCAGCTAATAGCGCTTGGTTCGCACTAAAAATCAATGTAACATTCGTTTGAATACCAAGCTCGCTAAGTACCTTTACTGCTTTTAATCCATCTGGCGTCATTGGAACCTTCACAGTAATATTGGGGGCTATTTGAGACAGTTCTTTTCCTTCTGCAATCATTCCCTCTGCGTCTAAGCTAATTACCTCAGCACTTACAGATCCCTTAATGATCGAAGTAATTTCCCGCAATCTGTCATGGAAGGATACTCCTTTTTCCTTTGCGACGAGACTTGGATTGGTTGTTACACCAGCAATAATACCCATGCTATTAATTTCTTTAATTTCTTCTAAATTCGCCGTATCAATGAAAAACTTCATTTTTATAAGTCCCCCGTTTCAACTATGAAATGAATACTCCTTCTCCGTCTGTCGATTCTTGGCGCAATTTATCTAATATTGTCTATTGTTCACGCTTTCATTATACAACGAAAGGAAACCGTCTAAAAGAGTAGACGGTTTCCAAACGTATATAATTATTATGCTTTGCCGTTAGATCCGAATTCGCGAATCTTACCAATAACAGTTGCTTTGATTGCTTCGCGTCCTGGTCCCATATATTTACGTGGGTCATAGACTTCTTTGTCTTTGCCTAGAACATCACGAACAACTTGTGTAAATACAATTTGGTTTTCTGTATTTACGTTGATTTTAGATGTACCTAGAGAGATCGCTTTTTTGATATCTTTTTCAGGGATACCAGTACCACCGTGAAGTACTAATGGTACGCCAGTTGCGTCACGAACTTCTGCCATTTCTTTAAAGCCTAGGTTTGGTTCACCTTTGTAAGGACCGTGAACTGAACCAAGAGCTGGAGCCATCGTGTCAATGCCTGTGCGCTTTACAAGTTCTGCACATTCAGCAGGATCTGCATAAATAACACCGTTAGCAATAACATCATCTTCTTGTCCGCCTACTGTACCTAGTTCAGCTTCTACAGAAATATTACGAGCATGTGCATATTCTACAACTTTGGAAGTGATTGCTACGTTTTCTTCAAAAGGATGATGAGAAGCATCGATCATGACAGATGTAAAACCTGCATCGATACATTCTTTACATTTTTCAAAGCTTGAACCGTGGTCTAAATGGATTGCTACAGGAACTGTAATCTTCATGTCTTCCATTAAACCTTTAACCATCATTACTATAGTTTTGAAACCGCTCATGTGACGAGCAGCGCCTTCAGATACACCAAGGATAACTGGGGACTTTTCTTCTTCAGCGGCAGCTAAAATAGCTTGTGTCCATTCCAAGTTGTTAATGTTAAATTGACCTACTGCATACTTACCTTCTAATGCTTTACTTAGCATTTCTTTCATAGAAACTAAAGGCATGTTAAATCCTCCTAGAACATTTTTTTGTCCGTTTCGTTCTACATTAGCTTAAACTAGATACAAAAAAATTATGTATCTAACCTATTGGACTTCCTACTACACTCAATAGGATACCAACTTGTTTTGGAAAACTCAACCGCTATACCTTCACATATATTCGATGAAAACGCTTTTTCAAAATATTTTTTCTAAATTTGTCACACTATGCACTAATAATAATTTGCTCGCGAACCGCTTGTCGTAATTCATCGATATCAAACGGTTTTGCAAAATGCATAAGAGCCCCAAGTTTCTTCGCTTCTTGAATCATATCCAGCTCACCGTAAGCCGTCATCAGTATCACTTTAATCGATTTATCGATTTGTTTCACACGCTTTAGTATTTCAATACCGTCCATTCCAGGAATTTTCATATCAAGGACAATTAAATCTGGTTTATCATTCACAACGATATCAATAGCTTGAAACCCGTTTGCAGCTTGAAATGTTTGGTATCCTTCTTTTTGGAACACTTCATTAAGCAAGATACGAATTCCGTACTGATCATCGACAATTAAAATTTTCTCGTTCATTTTCCATCAACTCCCTTATACTTATTTGTAAGTTTTCTACTTTCTTCCTAATGTCCTACTTCTATATATTCTAAATGTTTTCCTGCTTGCCATGCGAAGCGGTTTGCTAATTTTTAACTAGCAGTAAAATTTTATATAATAAGCTCTGTTGATTTCCGCTCCAGGTGCGAGCTTTCCGCGGGCGGATCGGGAGCCTCCTCGGCTGCGCCTGCGGGGTCTCCCTTAATCCGTTTTTCCCGCAGGAGCCCGAGCACCTTCCGCTCCAATCAACTTAGTTGTAAAATCAACAAGAAGCTTTAACAGAGCCATATAATAAACAAGAAGAAGGAAAGGAGCATACGAACGAGTGAAAATATTTTCCACACAACTACAAGGCATCTTTACAAAAATTACGCAGCAAGAAGAAATGAATATAGAAGATAGTGCCCGTCTTCTCGCACAAGCACTCATTGCCGGTAGATCCATCTACCTATACGGCGTTGCAGAAATGCAAGGTGTGGTGCTCGAGGCTCTTTACGGCCAAGAACCGCTTCCAGGAGCGAAAATGCTACCAACGGAGGATCTGTCTTCTATTAGCACGGAGGATCGCATTCTCATTATTAGCCGCTTTTCGACCGATGCATCTGCCCTCCTACTTGCCAAAACATTGCAGGGGCAGGGGCACTTGGTTGTCGGCATCTCTGCACTTACCGAAGGAACGGAATCATTAGAACAGTATACGGATTTTCATATTGATACGAAATTACTACACGGACTCATCCCTAATGAAGAGGGCGCGCGGTACGGTTTTCCAAGTATAATGGTCGCCCTTTATGCCTACTACTGCCTCACGTTCACAATAAAGGAGATCTTACAGGAATACGAAGAAGATTAAAAAAAATCGTCACCTTTTGTACAACTGAACCTGTACAAAGGATGACGATTTTTATTATTATTTACTTTCCTTATTAACCATTGCTGCATGCACGAAGTCACGGAATAATGGCTGCGGACGCGTTGGACGGGAAACAAATTCTGGATGGAACTGAGATGCAACAAACCAAGGATGATCTTGTAATTCAACGATTTCAACAAGACGGCCATCAGGGCTTGTACCTGAGAAAATAAACCCTGCTTGTTCCATTTGCGGACGGAATTGATTGTTGAATTCATAACGATGACGATGGCGTTCGTATACAACAGGCTCGTCATATGCTTCATACGCTTTCGTACCTTCCGTGATTTTACAAGGGTATAAGCCAAGGCGAAGCGTGCCACCCATATCCTCTATATCTTTTTGCTCTGGAAGAAGATCGATAATCGGATAATTTGTTTCACTGTTAAATTCAGAAGAATGAGCATCCTTCAGTTTTAGTACATTACGTGCAAATTCAACAGAAGCAAGTTGCATACCTAAGCAAATACCGAGGAATGGCACGTTATTTTCACGAGCAAATTGTGTAGCAACGATTTTCCCTTCAATACCACGGTCACCAAAGCCACCTGGTACAAGAATCCCATCTGCATCGCCAATCAGTTCTTTTACATTTTCTAATGTTACATGTTCTGCGTTAATCCATTTCACTTCAATGTCGCTATCAAACGCATAGCCAGCATGACGAAGTGCTTCTACGACAGAAAGATACGCATCTTGTAATTCTACATACTTTCCTACTAAAGCAATGGTTGTTTTCTTAGATAAATTACGTACCTTTTGAACAAGAGCTTTCCACTCTGTCATATCGGCAGGCTTACAATCCAATTGTAAATGGTCACAAACGATTTGATCCATATTTTGCGCTTGGAGTTCCAAAGGAATTTCATACAACGTATCCGCATCACGAGCTTCAATCACTGCATTTTTATCAATATCACAGAAAAGTGCAATCTTATCCTTCATATCTTGAGAAACAGGCTTTTCTGTACGAACGACGATGATGTTTGGTTGAATACCAAGACTACGAAGTTCCTTTACACTGTGCTGTGTTGGCTTTGTTTTCATTTCGCCAGCTGCTTTAATATACGGAATGAGCGTACAGTGAATATACATCACATTATCGCGACCGATATCACTCTTTATTTGACGAATGGCTTCTAGGAATGGAAGAGATTCGATATCTCCAACTGTTCCTCCGATTTCCGTAATAACAACATCAGCATTCGTTTCTTTGCCTGCACGATAGACACGATCTTTCAGTTCATTTGTAATGTGTGGGATAACTTGTACCGTTCCGCCCAAATAATCACCGCGGCGCTCTTTTTGTAGCACGGAGGAGTATACCTTCCCAGTCGTTACGTTGCTGTATTTATTCAAATTAATATCAATAAAACGTTCATAGTGGCCAAGGTCAAGGTCCGTTTCTGCACCATCATCTGTTACAAATACTTCACCGTGCTGATAGGGACTCATCGTTCCTGGGTCTAGGTTAATATACGGGTCAAACTTCTGAATTGTTACACTTAATCCTCTATTTTTCAATAGTCTTCCTAAAGATGCAGCGGTAATCCCTTTTCCAAGAGATGATACTACCCCACCAGTTACAAAAATATACTTCGTCACAAAAGTTCCCCCTTATAGGTGATGTTTATATGAAACGCTACAACAAGTAACGTACATGAGGAGCAGTCTGTTTTATTGTTAGGTATTTTCAACTATCTAAACAAAAAAAGAAGAAAACTCCCTAATCTTCTAGTAGGGAGCTATCTTCTTTCTATATAAAACGTACATCATTACTCATTTTTTAAAGAGCCCAAAAATGATTCTACATAGACTGTTCTAAAAAGTCAAGGTTACAATTTTTCAACCTTATCGTCATCTTCATCTAAATCTTCGTCATCTTCTTCGATAAAGACAGCTGCTTTTTCTAATTCATCTTCTTCCACATCATCATCTTCGTCAAAAATTTCATCTAATTCCTCTTCTTCAACGAAGTCATCATCATCTTCGTCTTCATCTACATCATCGATATCGTCCAGATCATCCAGTTCCTCATCCAAATCGTCGAAATCATCTTCCAATACGATTGGATCATCGGCTTCTTCTTTCTTACGTTTCTTCTTCGGCTTTGGTTGCGGCAGTACTTCTTCATCAATTTGTTCGTACGGATACCAAGCGCGAAGTCCCCATGTGTTTTCTCCCATGCAGATAAACCGTCCATCAATATTTAAATCTGTATAAAATTGAGAAAGTCTTGAAGTCAACTCTTCTTGCGAATAGCCGAGTGATCCGGTCATCTCCTTAACGATCTCTTTAAATGATGTAGCTTGCTTCTTACTTTCTAGTATGACAAAGGCAAGCTCAATCATTGATAATTCTTTTAGCTCTTCAGGTGAATATTGCTCTAGATTCACGTGTAAGACACTTCCTTTCCCTCATTAATCATCCATACCCATTATAAGGCCTGTTTAAAAAAATACATACTATTCATTATAAACAATTCATACTGCTTTATGCTACAAAAAAGAGAAATAGAAATAACGCAAACAAGGATATGTAGCCCTGTTTGCGTTATTTTCTAAAATCATGCCTACCCGTTAAGGCAAATGGTTACATATTGCGGCGGTACTGACCCCCGACCTCATACAATGCGCGAGTAATTTGTCCAAGACTTGCAACTCGCACTGTATACATGAGTTCCTCAAAAATATTGCCCCCAGCGATTGCTACTTGCTTTAACCGATCTAACGCTTCTTTCAATTGATCTGCATTTCGCTCTTGAAACGCTTGTAAATTCGTTATCTGTGTTTCTTTTTCCTCATAGGAGGCACGGGCAATCTCCATATTGTTCACGTCTTCTTCATTTGCAGGAGAAGGATTTAAATACGTATTCACACCAATTATCGGAAGCTCGCCCGAATGCTTTTGCATTTCATAATGCATGCTCTCTTCCTGAATCTTTCCACGCTGATATTGGGTTTCCATCGCACCAAGAACACCGCCTCGGTCATTCATACGATCAAATTCCGCAAGTACAGCTTCTTCTACAAGATCTGTAAGCTCTTCGACAATAAAGGATCCTTGCAATGCATTTTCATTCTTCGTAAGTCCAAGTTCCTTCGTGATAATGAGCTGAATCGCCATCGCCCGCCGCACCGATTCCTCTGTTGGCGTTGTAATAGCTTCATCATAGGCATTCGTATGAAGCGAATTACAATTATCCTGCAGCGCCATGAGTGCCTGCAATGTCGTTCTTATATCATTAAACGCAATTTCCTGAGCATGCAAGGAGCGTCCCGACGTTTGTACATGATATTTCAGCTTCTGACTTCTCTCATTTGCCCCGTACTTCTCCTTCATGACAACCGACCAAATGCGGCGTGCCACGCGGCCAATCACGGTATATTCCGCATCCAAACCGTTGCTGAAAAAGAAGGATAAATTCGGTGCAAAATCATCGATATGCATACCGCGGCTTAAATAATATTCCACATACGTAAAACCATTGGAAAGGGTAAACGCCAGCTGGGAAATCGGATTCGCTCCCGCTTCGGCAATGTGATACCCAGAAATGGAAACCGAATAATAGTTACGTACTTGTTGATCAATAAAGTACTGCTGAATATCTCCCATTAGGCGCAGCGCAAACTCCGTTGAAAAAATACATGTATTTTGCCCTTGGTCTTCTTTTAAAATATCCGCCTGCACCGTTCCCCGCACCGTTTTCAGTGTTCGTGCTCGTACTTGTTCATATTCTTCCTGCGTGAGGATTCGCCCAAGCTTCTTTTCTTCTATATCGATTTGTTGATCAATCGCGGTGTTCATAAACATAGCTAGTATAATAGGAGCAGGACCGTTAATCGTCATGGACACGGAAGTAGAGGCAGCACATAAATCAAAGCCGTTATACAGCTTTTTCATGTCCTCTAGCGTACACACGTTCACTCCGCTTTCTCCAATCTTCCCAAAAATATCAGGACGATGAGAAGGGTCTTCTCCGTATAGCGTCACAGAATCGAACGCAGTACTTAATCGTTTTGCATTGTCATCCTTACATAAATAATGGAAACGTCGATTGGTTCGCTCCGGCGTTCCTTCCCCGGCAAATTGTCGCTTCGGATCTTCATCCGCGCGCTTGAACGGAAATACGCCCGCTGTATAAGGAAACGAACCTGGTACATTTTCACTTCGTACCCAGCGAATAATTTCCCCGTAATTGTTATATTTCGGAAGGACGACCTTTGGAATGCTCGTACCCGATAATGTAATGGTCTTAATAGGCGTACGAATTTCCTTATCCCGTACTTTTACAACAAATTCATCCGCGGCATACGCTTCTTTTACTTCATTCCACGTATGTAAAATATTCTTTGCTTCGCTAGAAATCTCTTGTTCATAACTATTTTGTATTCTTTGTAAAGTCTCGGCAGTCGCTCCATCCCCTGTCTCCGCTACGACATGAAGCGCACCTTCTAGCTGAAAGAGGCGCTCTGCAAGCTTGGCTTGCTTGTTTGTTTGCTCATGATAACCACGAACCGCTTGCGCGATTTCGCGTAGGTAATAGCGCCGATCATTCGGAATAATAACCGTTTGTTTTTCTACTTTTCCTGGCTTAATGCGAAGCGGCTCCCAGTTTGTATGCGCCTTCTGATTAATTAGCTCAACTAGCTTTAGAAATACTGTATTTGTCCCAGCATCATTGAATTGACTCGCAATCGTTCCATATACCGGCATATCCTCTAACGGAAGCTCAAACAGCATATGGCTTCGTTGATATTGCTTTTGCACTTGACGAAGCGCGTCTTCTGATCCTTTTCGTTCAAATTTATTAATAACAATGACATCAGCGTAGTCAATCATATCGATTTTTTCAAGCTGAGTAGGTGCGCCAAATTCACTCGTCATTACATACATATTAAGATCACTAAACTCGGTAATAGCCGCATCCCCTTGACCGATCCCACTTGTTTCTACAATAATCAAATCAAAGCCAGCAGCCTTTACAACGGAAATAGCATCTTGAATCGCAAGTGAAAGCTCTGTACGAGACTCGCGCGTTGCAAGACTTCTCATATACACACGCGGTGTATGAATGCTATTCATTCGAATGCGATCTCCTAATAAGGCACCGCCCGTTTTTTGCTTCGTCGGATCAATACTAATAATCGCAATTCTTATTTCGTCCCATTCCTGTAAAAAGCGGCGAACGAGTTCATCTGTTAATGAACTTTTTCCTGCTCCGCCCGTACCGGTAATACCAAGAACGGGGGCATTGGCTTCTCTTTGAGACAAATATTGCAGTACTTCATTGTCTTTTCCTACATGTTCTTCTGCAACCGTAATGAGCTTCGCAATCGTATTCACATTTAAATCGGTTGCTTGCTTGATTTGTGCAGCGTCTAACGGCGTTTCATAATCACATTCTCGCAGCATATAGTTAATCATGCCCTGCAGCCCTAGATTTCTTCCGTCCTCCGGAGAGAAAATTTTCGCAATGCCATACGCATGCAAGTCATCGATTTCACGAGGAAGGATAACCCCTCCGCCGCCGCCATAAAGACGGATATGGCTCGCCCCGCGTTCTTTCAGCAAATCATACATATATTTAAAATATTCAACATGACCGCCTTGATAAGAGGACAACGCAATTCCCTGCACATCTTCTTGAATTGCAGCGTTCACAATTTCTTCTACCGAGCGATTATGTCCAAGATGGATGACTTCCGCTCCGCTCGATTGAAGAATACGTCTCATAATATTAATCGATGCATCATGGCCATCAAACAAACTAGAAGCTGTTACAAATCGTACCTTCTTCGTAGGACGATACACATCCACAAGCGTCATGCTCATTCCCCCTCTGATTTCATACGAATGCCATGCAATAAATAATTCGTCTGCATATCTGTATATTCCTCAAGCGTATAAAGCTTTTGTAATACCCAGCGCCGAAAGCCCCACATTTGCCCCTGTACGAAAATGTTATGAGCAATCATCGCAATCTCCTGCTCGGTTAGCGAAAACTCTCCGTTCAAGGCGCACTGCGTTAAAATATTTTCAAACATCGCTACCATTTCAAGCTCTTTCTTTATCACATAGGAAAGAGATTCTTTTGGAAGAAACCGAACCTCTTGGTACATGATAAGCACTTCTTCCTGCAGTTCATCCATTACTTTAAAATAATTTGCAATTGCGAGCTGCAAGCTCTTTAGGTTCCCCTTTTCCATCGAAATGACCTGATCCAGGCGCGACCGCACCTTATCATAGATGCTATCGCACACAAGATACAGAATGTCATCCTTTGTTCGTATATACTCATATAACGTCCCAATGCTAAAGCCCGCCTCCCTCGCGATTTCGCGAGTCGTTGTGCGAGGGAAGCCCTTCTGTCTAAAGAGATGCACCGCGCCTTTAATCATCTGCTCGCGGCGAAGCGCGATTAACCCTTCGTCCTTCACCGATGCGTGGACATTGTGCTTCATCATTCCCTCACCACCTTCCCTTTTTTCACGCGAGAGTCCCTCTGGCATAGAGCTATTATTTTGCTAGCATTCTTGAGATTACGAGTTTTTGAATTTCTTGCGTTCCTTCATAAATTTGCGTGATCTTTGCATCGCGCATAAAGCGTTCCACTGGGTAATCCTTCGTGTACCCATAACCACCAAACACTTGAACCGCTTCTGTTGTTACCTTCATAGCAGTATCCCCAGCAAATAATTTCGACATAGCGGATTCCTTTCCATAAGGAAGGCCTGCTGATTCTAACCATGCTGCTTGGTACGTTAAGAGGCGAGCTGCTTCAATTTGCGTTGCCATTTCAGCCAGCTTAAACGCAATGCCTTGTTGCGCAATAATCGGCTTGCCAAATTGGTGACGCTCCTTTGCATAGGCAACTGCAGCATCTAATGCACCTTGAGCGATCCCTACGGCTTGTGCAGCAATCCCGTTACGTCCTCCATCTAACGTTTGCATCGCAACCTTGAATCCTTCTCCTTCTTCACCTAGACGGTTCTCTAGCGGAACGCGGCAATCTTCAAAAATAATTTCTGTAGTAGGTGAAGAACGAATGCCCATTTTCTTTTCTTTCTTTCCTACAGAAAATCCTGGCGTACTGCTCTCTACGATGAAAGCAGTCGTACCGTGATGCTTAGAGGTAGGATCGGTCACTGCAAACACAACATACACATCTGCAACGCCACCATTTGTAATAAAAATTTTGCTGCCATTTATAATATAGGAATCGCCGTCTCGCTTTGCATTCGTACGCATACCGCCTGCATCAGAACCAGATCCAGGCTCCGTTAAACCATAGGCACCAATTTTCTTTCCTTCTGCCATCGGACGCAAATACGTTTGCTTTTGTTCTTCCGTACCGAACTTATAAATCGGCCATCCTCCAAGTGATGTATGAGCAGATAACGTTACTCCTGTAGAAGCACATACGCGTGACAATTCCTCTACTGCGATTACATAGGCTAAATAATCACTACCAATTCCGCCGTATTGCTCTGGCCACGGAATACCTGTTAAGCCAAGGTCTGCCATTTGATCAAAGATTGCTCGGTCAAATCGTTCTTCCTCATCACGTTCTGCTGCTGATGGTGCCACTTCATTATTTGAAAAATCACGTACCATTTTTCGAATCATTTCATGTTCTTCGGTTAATTTAAATTGCATCGTTCATTCCTCCTCATTTGTTATCGATTAATTAGATATTTACTAATAACGACTTGCTGAATTTCACTTGTTCCTTCATAGATCTCGCATACCTTTGCATCTCTGAAATACCGTTCTACCGAATAGTCTTTCGTATAGCCATAACCGCCAAAGACCTGAATCGCAGCAGTGGAAACCTCTACTGCCGTCCTAGAAGCAAATAGTTTTGCCATCGAAGCCTCTTTGCCACACGGGGCGTTTTGCTTGCGAAGCGAGGCGGCATGATAGACAAGAAGGCGAGCAGCTTCCACGCGCGTTGCCATGTCAGCTATCATAAAAGCAACCCCTTGCTGATTCATAATCGGTCTACCAAATTGATGACGCTCTTTTGCATATTGCGTTGCATCATATAGCGCCGCCTCTGCGATGCCAAGCGCTTGGGCTGCAATACCAATTCGCCCTACATCCAAATTTGCCATCGCAATTTTAAATCCTTGCCCTTCCTTACCAAGCAGCTGCGCGGAAGGAACGAACATCTCATCAAATGTTAGCTGCACTGTGCGTGATCCAGCTAACCCCATTTTGTGTTCATCCTTCCCTATCACTAAACCAGGCGTGCCCTTTTCAACGATAAAAGCGGAAATACCACTCGTTCCAGCTTCTGGATTCGTGGATGCAAAAACGATATAAGTATCCGCCTCGCCACCATTTGTAATAAATACTTTCGAACCAGACAGAACATAGCCATTCTCTACTTGCTTAGCGCGCGTCTTTAAGCTGCCCGCATCGGAACCCGCACTAGGTTCTGTTAAAGCAAAGGCGCCTAAATATTCGCCCCTTGCAAGCCGCGGGATATATGCTTGCTTTTGTTCCTCCGTTCCAAAGTACAAAATCGGATTCGTGCCTACTGAGGTGTGTACCGCAAGAATAACCCCTATCGTGGCACTCACACGTGATAGTTCATTAATTGCTATAATATAAGAAATGAAATCCATCTCGGCACCGCCATATTGCTGCGGAATCGGGATTCCCATTAGACCGAGGTCTCCCATTTTGCGAAGCAAGGGTCTAGGAAACTCTCCTTGCTCCATACGCGGAATCCACGGTGCAATTTCATTTTCTGCAAAATCGCGTATCATCGAACGCGTCATATCTTGCTCTTCCGTAAACGTTAGCTGCAATCGCCTCACCTCGCTTACTAGATTGATAGTTTTAGTTTTTACCCTTCGTATACGTAAAAGCCTCGACCTGACTTCTTGCCAAGCCATCCTGCACTTACATATTTCCGAAGCAACGGACACGGACGATACTTGCTATCGCCTAATCCTTCATGAAGAATTTCCATAATATATAAACATGTATCTAGTCCGATAAAATCAGCAAGCGTAAGAGGACCCATCGGATGATTCATGCCAAGCTTCATAACATCATCAATTGCCTCCTTCGATGCAACGCCCTCATACAAGGTATAAATTGCCTCGTTGATCATCGGAAGCAAAATACGATTCGAGATAAATCCTGGAAAATCATTGACTTCCACTGGAACCTTACCAATTGTTTTCGTAATATCTTCAATCGTTTGATACACTTCATCCGTCGTAGCCAATCCGCGAATAACCTCTACTAGCTTCATAACCGGAACCGGGTTCATAAAGTGCATCCCGATCACTTGCTCCGGACGCTTTGTAACAGCTGCCAATTCTGTAATCGGAAGCGATGATGTATTCGATGCTAGAATCGTATGCGACGGCGTAATTTCATCAAGCTTCGTGAAAATTTGTTTTTTAATATCCATTCGTTCGATAGCTGCTTCAATAACGAGATCCGCTGTTTTTGCATCTTCAATGTCGAGCGTAGGGGAAATATGCGCTAAAACCGCTGTTTTTTCCTCCTCTGTCATGCGCTCCTTTGCTACTTGGCGGGAGAGATTCTTCGTAATCGTTGCCAATCCTTTATCCAACTGCTCTTGCTTTAAATCCTGCAATGTTACTTGATACCCTGCCATCGCGCACACCTGTGCAATTCCAGACCCCATCTGACCCGCACCAATTACGAATATAGTTTGAACGTTCATCTCTTCATTCCTTTCAAATAGTAATAGAATCATAGCCGGCCCATTTTCAGTCTAAATGAGCCGGTCGTTTTCATAATTATTCCTTCACTTCAATTAGAACCGCATCGCCCTGTCCACCACCGCTACAAATAGCAGCAATGCCCAGGCCGCCACCGCGGCGCTTCAGTGCATAGATAAGGGAAACGATAATGCGCGCCCCGCTCGCGCCAATTGGGTGACCAAGCGCAACTGCCCCGCCATTTATGTTTACCTTTGCTTCATCGAGTCCAGCAATCGCAACACTAGCAAGCGTTACAGCAGCAAAAGCTTCATTGATTTCAAATAAATCAATGTCTTCCACCCTCTTACCTGTTTTCTTTAAAAGTTTGTTGATGACATAGCCAGGAGTCCGAGGGAAATCCTTTGCTTCCATAGCGACCGATGCCTGCCCAACAATCGTTGCAATGACATCGCGCTTCTCTGCCCATGCGCGCTCTTCACTCATTAATACGAGCGCGGCCGCACCATCATTTAATCCCGGTGCATTTCCTGCCGTAATCGATCCATCCGCGCCAAAAACAGGCTTTAACTTCCCGAGTATTTCAAGCGATGTATCATCACGCGGCGCCTCATCGTGGCTAATGACGAGCGGTTCTCCCTTTCGCCGTGGTACGACAACGGGAACGATTTCTTCATCAAATCTGCCTTCTTTTCGCGCTGCCACTGCTCGCGTATGACTGCGAAATGCCCAGCGATCCTGTTCCTCACGTGAAATATGCTCCTCACCTGCCACTTCATTTCCGTAGATGCCCATGTGGACACCTGAAAAGGAGCAAGTTAAACCGTCCGCAATATTCAAATCAACCAATTCACTATGTCCCATTCGGTAACCCCAGCGCGCATTTCGTAATATATAAGGACTGCTACTCATCGATTCCATTCCCCCAGCAATAAGTAACGTTTCATCGCCGGAACGAATAATTTGATCAGCAAGCGTTACAGCTCTCATACCGGAAGCGCATACTTTATTAATCGTTTCCGTACGGGTTTCCCAAGGGATTCCCGCCCATCGCGCTGCCTGTCTAGACGGAATTTGTCCTTGACCGCCTTGCACCACATTACCGAATATGACTTCCTCCACATCGACGGGATCAATTCCAGCTCTCTCAACTGCCGCCTTTATCGCTGTCCCACCTAAATTGGCGAGGCTAACATCTTTAAAGACACCGCCGAATTTACCAATTGGCGTTCTGGCTGCACCGACAATCACCGTTTTCCCCATTTCCCTTCCTCCTTTTTTATATCTATATCCTTTTTGTTAGGCCGTTTCCTCTTGCTGCGGCATCCCAATCACAGAGCGTTCTAATATTTCCGTTATATCTAATGTTTGAACCCGTTCCTCAACTTCCTTTGCCTTCGTGCCATCCGTCATCATCGTGAGGCAGTACGGGCAGCCTGTGCTAATGATACTCGGATTCACTGCAAGGGCTTGCTCGGTTCTCGCAACATTAATCCGTGTTCCTGCAGAATCCTCCATCCACATCAAGCCGCCGCCTGCCCCGCAACACATTCCCGTGGCCCGGTTGCGCTCCATTTCCACAAGTGTCACACCTGGAATCGCTTTTAAAACAGAGCGCGGCGCTTCGTATACTTCGTTGTAGCGGCCCAAGTAGCAGGAGTCATGATACGTAACCGTTTCGTTTACTTCATACTTTGGCGTTAATTTGCCTTCCTGTACCCACTTTGCAAGCAGCTCCGTATGATGGAACACTTCTGCTTGTAAGCCGAAATCTGGATATTCATTTTTAAACGTGTTATAAGCATGCGGATCAATCGTTACGATTTTCGTAACGCCCGCTTTTTCAAATTCTTCGATGTTTTTTGCCGCCATGTCTTGAAACAGAAATTCATTTCCTAAGCGTCTTGCCGTGTCACCTGAGTTCTTTTCCTTGTTTCCGAGAATGGCAAATTTCACACCAGCCTCATTCATGAGCTTGGCAAAAGAAAGTGCAATTTTCTGGCTGCGATTGTCATAGGAGCCCATGCTACCCACCCAAAATATATATTCAAATTCCTCTTCTGCTTTTGCCATTTCTTTCACGGTAGGAATCGAAACATCTTCCCGCATATCGCGCCATGCTTCGCGCTCCTTCCGGTTCAGTCCCCACGGGTTACCTTGCCGTTCGATGTTTGTCATCGCCCGCTGCGCATCTGGATCCATCTTTCCTTCGGTTAACACGAGATAACGCCGAAGGTCGATAATTTTATCCACGTGCTCATTCATAACAGGGCACTGATCCTCACAGTTACGACAAGTTGTACACGCCCATATTTCTGATTCCGTAATAACTTCACCAATTAATTGCGGGGTTTGCAGACTAGCTGCCGTTTCCTGACTACCGGCGCCTACCTGTACTTGATTTGGAAACACAAAGGATGGTACCCAAGCCGTACGCGAGGTCACAGCAGCTCCTGTTTCCGTTAAGTGATCGCGAAGCTTTACAATCAAGTCCATAGGAGAAAGCATTTTTCCTGTTCCAGTTGCTGGACACATACTCGTGCAGCGTCCACATTCTACACACGCATACAAATCGATTAACTGCGTCTGCTTAAAATCTTGAATCGCCCCTACACCGTAGGATTCCTGCGTTTCATCTTCAAAATCAATTTTTTCTAGCTTTCCAGGATTCGTTAACCGGCTAAAGAAAACGTTTACAGGACCGGCTATTAAATGAGCGTGCTTCGATTGAGGCACGTACACTAAAAAAGTGAGTAAGATGAGCAGGTGAATCCACCACGCTATGTAGAATAAAACAATAGAACCAAATGTTCCCATTCCAGATAAGACAATAGCCAATAAGGAAGCAATTGGCTCACTCCATGTAGGTCCTTCTCCGTGCCAGATAAGGCCAGCAGCATTACCGAGCAGAACAGAAATCATCAATCCGCCAATAAAGATCAGAACGAGGCCGGATTTAAAATTGCGCTTGAGACGAACAAGCTTTTCAATATAGCGTCTGTAAAACGCTCCATATACAGCAAGTAAAATGATAAGTGTGATAATTTCTTGAAAGAATGTAAAGGCAGGGTAAATCGGTCC
>NZ_JBXKMX010000186.1:0-2426 GCF_056992975.1 Ectobacillus sp.
TGCGCTTGATTGAAAGTACCCATTGGTTTGATAAATGAAATAATAATTAATAAGAATAGAAAAAATAAGAAGATAGGTGTTAAATATTTTCCGATGTAATCCATAGCTTTTGCTGGATTACGAGAGAAATAGTAAACTGCAGAAAAGAATGCGAAACTAAAAATAGCAAGCATAGGCGTTTGCATGGACTGACTAACATAAGGTTGAATACCCACTGCAAATGGAACCGTAGCCGTTCTTGGTAAAGCAAATAAAGGTCCGATAATTAAATATAAGCAAATGGAAAAAGAAATCCCAAAGATCGGATGGACACGGCTAGCGATATCTTTCAGACCGTTGCTGCCAGACAGTCCGATAGCGATAATCCCAATAAGCGGCAGACCGATTGCCGTCGTAAGAAAGCCAATTAGAGCTAACCAAAAATGATTACCTGCAAGCTGGCCCAATTGAATGGGGAATATCAAATTACCAGCCCCAAAAAACATACCAAATAGCATGGTGCCGACAATTACATACGTTAAATAATAATTGTTTTTTTGCAAAATTCAAACTCCTTCTTTATTATTTGCCTAAACACTTAAGAGTAAGAAACGCTTTTTTTAAGGTAAATAGGATGTACAAAATGATGAATTTACCGATTCAGGCAGAATTAATTGTAGATTATAGCATAAACTTTAGCCCGCAAAAATGGTTTATCTATATATTTATTAATTCAATAAATTATAAATATTCATAAAACAAAGTATATTTACCTTTAGGAAGTCAGAACCCATTTTTCTGTTCAAAAATCAAAAAGAATACGAGTTGAAATAAGTACGTTCACGCAAAACCAAGCGTTTTCCTGATTCCAGCATTTCATAATGTTTGAGCATGCAAGCCGAGCAACTTCAAAAGGATGGATTTGATATAAAACTATTTTACAAAACCGTGAAAGAACATGAATGTGGTGGAGAATTACTAGAGCAATTTTTAAAACTTGCTGGTTTAAAAGAAATATGTTTATAACCAAAGAAAAAACACCACTAACCCAGTGGTGTGAACGCTCATTTTCTTTAGATTATTAGGCTATATTACAATGTATCATGTTCAATCAAACGTTTGATTGACTTAATCGCATCAAAATGCATACCTTCATGGTACAAACTAAAACTTAGAAATTCTGCTACAGATGAAAGAGTCATCCCAGTCGAGGTTGTGTATGGCTCCTTGACCACTTCTGTAATACGTGGTTCTAATGATTGAGGGATTCTAACCATTTGATTTTTAAGCAATTCAATCAATTGCCGAAGAGTCGGTACTTGTTCATCCCAATCTATCGGCTTTGAACCTGGTCCAAATTGTTTCATGAAATAATCTGGCATATTCATTCTTTCCCCTGTGAAATGAAAGGCAAACCTTTCTTGTACGACATAAATATGTCCAAGATTCCATTTGATATTATTATTAAACCCTTGTGGTATATAAAGCGATGCTTCCTCATTCAAGTTTTCCACACTACGAATCGTATTCTGACGTACAAATTGTAATTGCTTGAAAATATAGTGACTCATTCTTCTTCCTCCCTAAAATTCAACGTTATAGTCAAAAGGTTTGATACTGCCGGTTTTCTCGTAGATTACCGTTATAACATCTTTTGTATTTACCTGTAAGGGACTTCTCCCCTTCCCTTTCATTTTCGTTATAAAATGATGGGCTTGTTTCTGCTTTACTATTTCTAAACCATTCATCATTCTCCCTCCTTTTATTTACATTTTTACTTTACATTGCCTAAACTAACCTGTCAAAACTTATTTTAAAGGTTAGTTAAACCTTTGCACAAAAAAACCGACCTTTTTCAAATAAGTCGGTCCTATTCGGATTTCCGAAGTTGATATCTAGCTGCTTTCTTTCTATTTCCGCATATTTTCATAGAACACCACTTCCGTCTTCCACTCTCATCGATAAATAGAAGTACGCAATCTGGATTGGAGCATCTTTTCACACGATGCAACTTATGCGTTGCAAGTAAAGTTAACGCGTCAAATGCAATCAATGAAATCAGAACATCCTCTATTTCACCAATGGGGATAGGGATAAGAGTTTGCTCCATGAGTGTATAGGTAAACGGAGCTCTTTCCACTTTTTGTTCTAATAATGCAATAAACGCAGTTGGAATCATCTGTCCATCTGCAATCTGTTCAAATTGATTTCGTAACATCGTTCGAAATTCACGGAGCTGATGTAACACTGCCGCTGCTTTCTCTTTCGCTTGCATCAATCGCTCGTCCCAAACGGAATGATCTTCCCTTATAACATTTAACCAATCTAGCATATTTCTATCTGTAAGTAGTAAATCATGTCGCTTCCCACGCCTTACGACTTCTGTATTTACTAAATCTAAAGAAAGATGTCCGGATAATAACGGGAACGTTTCAGTCATTGTTCCT
>NZ_JBXKMX010000187.1:0-1788 GCF_056992975.1 Ectobacillus sp.
CCTTCCCGCTGTGCGAGAAGGTTTTGGATACAGATAGAGTGTGTCATCTAATCCCAGTTTATCCGTTTCCTTCTCAACCTCACGGGGCTGTGTTAAAGGACTTATTTAACTGTTATTAGTATGCCAATTTTTTCGACAAATGTCAAGATGATTTGCGTAAGTAATCAAGTGCATCTTCAAAATCTTGTGGAAGCGGTGCTTCAAATTCTAGGTACTCCCCTGTTCTTGGATGTACGAAACCTAGAATCCCTGCATGAAGAGCTTGTCCATTAATGTCCAACGTTTTCTTTGGTCCGTATTTCGGATCGCCTGCCAGCGGATATCCAATATACTTCATATGAACGCGGATTTGATGTGTCCGTCCAGTTTCAAGTCTACATTCAATGAATGTATAGTCACGAAACCGTTGAATCACATGAAAATGGGTAACTGCATGCTTTCCATTTTCCTCAACTGTCATACTTTGCCGATCGTTCTTATCTCTTCCAATGGGTGCATCTATCGTTCCCGTTTCATGTTCAATCACACCATGAACAATAGCTTTATACCGTCTTGTTACCGTTTTGGCTACAAGCTGATTTACAAGCGACTCATGCGCTAAATCATTTTTCGCTATCATTAACAAACCAGATGTGTCTTTATCAATACGATGCACAATTCCTGGTCTCATCACACCATTGATTCCAGATAAATCCTTACAATGATACAATACACCGTTGACAAGTGTGCCAGTTGTATGACCATTTGCGGGATGCACAACCATTCCACGAGGCTTATTAACGACAATTACATCAGAATCTTCATAATAAATATCTAAATCCATCTTTTGTGGAACGACATCCAATGGCTCCGGATCAGGAACATGTACGATAATTTCGTCACCTATTTTTACTTTGTAGTTTCCCTTTACTGGTGTACCATTAACGGTAACAATCCCTTCTTTAATCCATTGTTGTACTTGAGAACGTGACCATTCTTCATCTACACTCGCAAGTACTCTGTCAATTCGTTCCCCATTTTGTTCCTCTACTGCTGTTAGTTGTATTGTTTCTGCCATTTATTCTTGCTCCTTCGCTTTCTTCCCTTCCATCAGCGTCTGTATAAACAAAAGAGCTACGCCGATACAGAGTGAGGAATCCGCCACATTAAATACTGGAAAATTGTATGAAAAGATATACGTGTGAATGAAGTCTACAACTTCTTTCCGAAATACACGATCTATAAAGTTTCCTAACGCTCCTCCTAAAATAAGCCCAAGTGCTACGCCAAGAAGCTTATCACGTTTTCCAAATTTCTTTAGGTAATATACAATCGCAATCACAAACACAATAGTAATTAAGTAAAAAAACCACATTTGATTTTGCAACATTCCCCATGCTGCTCCCCTATTTCGATGAGAAGTTATGTATAACACGTCTTGAATAACCTGGATACTATCCCCATATTCCATATACGTTACAATAAGCCATTTCGTAAATTGATCTACTAAGATGACCGCTAGAGCAATGCCATAATATATCATAATTTCTCCCCCACAGTGACAGTGTACCTCAAAATTTTAGCATAGCTAGTCTATTTATACAATGAACGAGACGACAAAGTATGTTACAGTGCTGCAAAATAGAAAAGCGAAACAAATGGATAAGATAGGGAATCCATTACGTTTCACTTCTTAGAAAAACAGATATTGAAAAAATTTATGTTCGTAATACTTCATATGAAAAATCTTGCATGCAACGTGCCGTAGGTAGAATACGAAGCTGTTCAAGTGTCAGTCTTTCTCCTGTT
>NZ_JBXKMX010000188.1:0-5477 GCF_056992975.1 Ectobacillus sp.
TTAATTATAGTTCGTTGATTTAGAAAAAGAAATTAGGATTGTCGAATGACATACATTAACTTACAATACTAATATATGATTATATTATAACGTTTTAGAAGGAGAAAAGGATGACTAGTTTTTTTGGTGTTTTACTTGCTCTAATTGTAATTGGTGCTGGAATGATACTAAAGGGGGCATCTTTAAACGCATTAAACAATCCGGCAGCTTTTTTAATTATTATTGGTGGAACCATCGCTACCCTCGTCATCGGTTTTCCATTTAAAGAAATACGGAAATTTCCAATGATACTTCGGGTCGCCCTTTTCACACCAAAGCAACCTACTATTTCGGCTCAAATTGATGAACTAGTACATTGTGCCGAGGTAGCTAAGAAAGAAGGTTTTTTAGCACTTGAAGGAGTCATTGAAACCATTAAGGACCCCTTTGTGCAAACGGGATTGGAGTTAATTGTAGATGGCTATAACGCTGAATTCATTGAAGAAGTGCTAAATGAAGAAGTTGATGCAATTGAAACCCGTCATAAGGTAGGGGCTTCTATCTTTACACAAGCAGGAACCTACGCACCGACGCTAGGTGTACTAGGAGCGGTAGTCGGACTTATCGCTGCACTTGGTAGTTTAACAGATATTAGTAAAATTGGTCACTCCATTTCAGCAGCCTTCGTTGCAACGTTACTCGGGATTTTCACAGGATATGTTTTTTGGCACCCACTAGCAAACAAATTAAAGCGTGTTTCGAAGTTAGAAATTGATCGGAAACTTATCATTATCGAAGGAATCGTTCAAATTCAAGGTGGTATTTCTCCAAAAGCATTAGAGAAAAAGCTACTCGCTAATCTATCATGGAAAGAAAGAGAGCGTAAGAAGGCGCAGGCGATGAAAGATGAGTAAGCGAAAAAAGCATAGAAACGAAGAAGAAGAGCACGTTGATGAATCCTGGCTGATCCCGTACGCCGATATTTTGACGTTACTATTAGCAGTTTTCATCGTTTTGTATGCGGCTAGCTCAGTTAATATTTCTAAATTTAATACAATCATGGGCTCTTTTAAAACGGAGTTAACTGGACAAAAGGAGGGAACAAAATCTCCAGATCCAGCACCTACGCCGGCTCCGCAACCGCAGGCGACACAGTCACAACCCATCACAGATGAAAAACTAGAAGAATTAAAACAAAAGCTCAATGCCTATATTAACGATAATAACCTACAAAACGTGATGTCCTTACAAGATACGGAAAAAGCAGTCGGTATAACGTTAAAAGATATGATTCTATTTGACTCAGGAAAAGCGGTAATAAAAGAAAACGGCTTTTCAACCTTAAATGATTTAATTGGCTTAGTAAACACCGTAGACAATCCAGTAAGTATTGAAGGATATACGGACAATGTTCCGATCAAGAACTCATCCTTTCAATCCAATTGGGAATTATCCGCTGCTAGAGCTGCGAGCGTTCTTCATTATTTTGAATCGCACCAAGTAAAGTCTGAACGACTGCAATTCACTTCGTATGGTGAATTTCAACCTCTTTATCCGAATGATTCAGAAGAGCATCGACAGGCAAATCGGAGAGTAACCATTAATATGCTACGTCAAAAATAACAGAATGGAATATCATTCATACATAGATAGAAAAGGGGGCCTGCCATGTTGACAGGGTCCCTTTTCTTTTATACGTAACTGCTTGTACTATTCCACTACAGAAAACATACCAAATCCCTGCGAATTTCTTCCTCCTAAACCTGTATCATAAGCAAAGGATAGCTGCTCCGGTGAGGACTCAATTTCAAACTTTCCAAGCCAGCCCGTAATGATATGTCCTTTAAATGTTGTAACCACCTTGTAATTATCGAGCACTTGAACTGGCCGTATAATAAATGGCTGTTCCGGTTTTTTTCCGTGATACGCTTCATATTTATTTTCAAAGTTAGACTCAATTAAAATGGGAAATACAGGATCATATGGCTGAAAGTAATGCGTTCTCTTCCGTTCATCTTTTTCGTATGTGCTATATACCGTAACCGGTGATAGCATTTCAATATTATATTTACTCTTTGGCAATTGCGTTTTACGAATTTCAATTTTTTCAACAGTGAGCAATTGTCCGTGTAGCTGGATTGTATCGGAAAAAAGTAGAAATTCCCCAATTTGCCGGATTAGTGTGTCGAGTACGCTGCTTACATGCCATGTAATTGTTTCGTTAAATTCAATTCTCTTCTGCTTTACTAAAATACGGTGCGGTCCAGACAAACGACTAAATGTAAACAACTTAAATGTCCGATTTCCCTTTTGAAATCCTATTTCGTGCAAAAAATTAGCAAAACGAGCTTCCGTTAGTGAACGATACAAAAATCCTTGTAACACGTATTGATAGTTTAATGGCAACTGGAGTGTACTGTGAACTGGTTTAAATGTTACAGTGAGTTTCATGGTCATTATCTCCTTCATTTCTATCTCATACTAATCCTAGTTTTTACGAATCTTTTCTTACGCGTATGCATTCGAATTTTTATTCCTACAAAGTTAAAATAACTGCAAGTTTCCAACGTCTTTTCTTAGCAAATACATACGTTCTTAAATAAGAACAAGATGTTATAAATATACATTATTTAGAATAAATATAAACATGCTGTTTTTTTCGCTATAATGTACGTTATTTCATCAAATGATAGTTTATAACGAACGTATGTAAAGATAATAACTACGGTTATTTACGAGTTTCGCTTTCCAGTAATGAATATACTATTATAATAAATTATGGTAGCAAATATATCTAATTTTGTAAATATACAAAAAAATAAATTTTGTTTTATATTTCAGATTTTTATAATAAAAAAGACGGTTGCTCGTCTCTTTTATTATCTAAAGAGACGAGCAGCCGTCTTATCTGGCATATAGAAAAACGTATAGTATTCCAAGAACAAACAAACTAATACAAACGCCAAGTAGAACTTTCGCTAGTTTCTCCATAAACATGAAACCATTTCCCCTTTTCTACTTCAGTTCGACGATTGTAACGCCAAGACCTCCTTCTCCCATTTCCCCGTATCGGAATGTTTTAACGCCTCGATGCTTCTTAAGCTTTTCTTGTACCCCTTGACGAAGTGCTCCCGTTCCTTTTCCGTGTATGATGGATACACGCGGATAACTTGCAAGCATGGCATCATCTAGATATTTTTCAACCCGTTCCATGGCATCCTCATAGCGTTCTCCTCGTAAGTCAAGTTCAAGCTTCACATGATAATCCTTGCCCTTTACCATGGAAAGCGAGCGTTTCTCTACTTGCTTTGGTGTGCTCAAGTATTCCATATCCGCTTCTTTCACTTTCATCTTTAATATTCCTATTTGTACGTTCCATTCTTTATCACTTACTTGATCCAAAAGCTGTCCTTTTTGCCCAAATGTAAGAACCTTGACTTCATCACCGGAGCGAAGAACCCGTTTGCTTCCTTGTTTTTTCTCGGCTTTTTTCTTCGTTACCAACGTAGGTGCTGCATGATCTAATCGGCTCTTAGCATCTATCAATTCGTGTTCTTTCACATTGGCAAGCTGTTCCTTTCGTAAAAGACGAAGTTCCCTTATAATCGTTTCGGCTTCTTTCTTTGCCGCTTCTACTTTTTCCTCAGCTTCAAGTTGTGCCTTTAGAAACATTTCATCGCGTTCTTCATGGAATGTTAGAATTTGTCGTTGTAGTTCCTTATGAAGCTTTTCAGACTCTTTCCGAAACTCTTCGGCTTCTTTCCATTCTTTCTCTGCATTCTTTTTGCTCTCTTCTAGCTTCACAATCATATTTTCTACTTTATTTGACTCTGCGCTAATATGCTCACGGGCATGATCAATAACGCGGTCTACTAACCCAAGCCTTTTGGAAATTTCAAATGCATTACTTCGTCCTGGTACCCCAAGTAATAATTTATATGTTGGACTGAGTGTATTTACATCAAATTCTACACTCGCATTGACAACACGGTCCCGATTATAGCCATATGCCTTTAACTCTGGATAGTGCGTAGTCGCGATAACTCTCGTACCTCGTTTGTATACTTCATCGAGAATTGAGATTGCTAATGCCGCACCTTCCTGCGGATCTGTCCCTGCTCCTAATTCATCAAAGAGAACGAGGCTATCGTAGTCTGCTTGTTCTAAAATAGAAACGATATTTACCATATGAGAAGAAAATGTACTTAAGCTTTGTTCAATCGATTGTTCGTCTCCGATATCTGCAAATACGTCTTGAAAGATACAAATTTCAGACTCATCTAAGGCAGGAATTTGCAAACCAGATTGTGCCATAAGTACACATATTCCTACTGTTTTTAAAGTGACTGTCTTCCCGCCTGTATTTGGCCCAGTTATAACAATTGTTGTATAGTCCGTTCCAAGAATAATGTCATTTGCGACAACAACATCCTGAGGAATAAGGGGATGACGAGCTTTATACAATTTTAAATAGCGCTCATTATTTAATTTTGGCTTGGTAGCCTTTAATCGTTTTGCATATGCTGCCTTGGCAAATACGAAATCAAACTCTGCCAATACTTCCACATTTTCTAATATGATGTCAGCAACTTCAGCAACTCGATCTGTTAGCATGAGTAAAATACGTTCAATTTCTTGTTTTTCTTTCACTCTTGCCTCTTGCAGCGTATTGTTTAAATCTACGACAACCTGCGGCTCTATAAATAGCGTTTGACCAGATGCAGATTGATCATGAACAATACCGCCATAAACCGTGCGATATTCTTGTTTTACCGGAATGACATACCGATCATTCCGTATCGTAACAATCGTATCAGAGAGTCGTTTGGATGCATTAGAGGAACGAATCATCCCTTCAAGCTTTTCCCGAATACGAGATTCAGCAAGCCGCATTTGTTGACGAATGCCACGCAGCTTTTCACTTGCACTATCAACGACCTCTCCCCCATCGCCGATGCAATTATTAATTTCCTTTTCTAAATCAAACAGCGAAGTTAATCTCGCTGCAAGAGAAAGAAGGATGGGAAGTTCTTCGTCATTTTCTACTACATCTTCGATAAACCCTTTCATTTGACGGCTACCGTACATCGTCGTTGATATATCAAGAAGCTCACTTGGATGGAGCATGCTGCCGATTTTCGCTCGTTTCACATTTGGTCGTATGTCTGTTACACCACCAAGCGGTGCATGGCCTTTTAATCGAAGTACAAATACACCTTCTTCTGTTGTTTCCTGCAGATGCTGTACTTCTTCAAAATCTGTACTCGGCAGCAGTTGAATAACCTTATCTCGTCCAAGTGAACATGATACGTGTTCGAGTAATTGTTCTTTTACTTTATTATATTCTAAAATGCGTAATGTTCGTTCTTGCACGTATTCGTCCTCCTATTGCTTCTTCTTATGAATAAAATCTAATAATTGTTCACAGTTCCATGTATTTACGATGGATTCAGATTGAATCCATCCTTTTTTCGCAACGCTCACGCCAATATGCATGT
>NZ_JBXKMX010000189.1:0-12773 GCF_056992975.1 Ectobacillus sp.
ACGAATGCTGCAACTCTATCACAGCAAGAGGGATGGAAAAGAAACAAAGGGAATCCGAGTTTGCAAGAGGTATATAAAACGATGCATGTACCGAAGAAAGGAAACTTCTTTCGGAAGTTACTCGCATTCATGGGACCTGGCTATCTCGTTGCGGTAGGATATATGGATCCAGGAAACTGGGCAACATCACTTGCCGGGGGATCTGCTTTCAATTACACTCTTCTATCGGTTATTCTTTTGTCTAATATGATGGCAATCGTACTGCAGGCACTATCGGTGAAGCTAGGGATTGCAACCGGACGTGATTTAGCACAAGCGTGTCGGGATCACTTTAGCAAACCAGTAGCATTTGTATTATGGATACTTTGTGAGCTTGCTATTGCAGCTTGTGATTTAGCGGAAGTAATTGGAGCTGCCATTGCATTGCAACTGCTGTTTGGTGTCCCGCTTTTATGGGGTGTTTGTATAACTTCATTCGACATCCTCCTTGTTTTATTATTGCAAAGTAAAGGGTTTCGTTACATTGAAATCATCGTCATCGGCTTAATATCTACCATTGCAGTATGTTTTGGTGTTGAGCTATTTATGGCACAGCCGCAATTAAATGAAGTAGCAAAAGGATTTATCCCAAGCACGGAAATTATTCAAAATCCAACGATGTTATTTCTTGCACTTGGTATTTTGGGAGCAACCGTTATGCCCCATAATTTATACTTACACTCGTCTATTGTGCAAACCCGTAAATACGAAGAATCAGTAAAGGGAAAACGAGAGGCTATTAAGTATTCTGTCATCGATTCTACGATTGCTCTTATGTTAGCGTTATTTGTAAATGCGTCGATACTAATCTTGGCAGCAGCTGCTTTTTATACGAACGGTCATACAGATGTTGCAGATATTAAAGACGCTTATACGTTGTTGAATCCCCTACTCGGAACCGGCATTGCGAGCACTTTGTTCGCTGTTGCCCTTCTTGCTTCCGGTCAAAATTCAACCTTAACAGGAACACTAGCGGGGCAAATTGTAATGGAGGGATTTTTAAATATTAAAATTAGACCATGGCTGCGGAGATTATTTACTCGTCTCATTGCTATCATTCCAGCCGTTATTGTAACGATTTTGTACGGGGAAAAAGGAACGACCGATTTATTAATATTAAGTCAAGTTATTTTATCCCTTCAGCTCTCGTTTGCGGTTATCCCATTAGTGATGTTTACAAGTGATAAAAAGAAAATGGGCATATTTGTAAATTCGCGAGTAACGAAAGTAATCAGTTGGTTTATTGCAATTATAATTGCTGCATTGAATTCGTATTTGCTTGTAAATATGTTTTTTATGTAAAAAATCTGCATCATACAGAAAACGTCCTAGCATTGGAAGAGGCTAGGACGTTTTCGATTAATCAATGTTTGTCCCGCATTAACGAGCAGTAAGACCCGCACTGATGGAAATTTCACTTTATAATGTTTTTGAACCCTTCACTCCGTTAATGGTATAGCTCGCTGTAATTTCTGCATTTAAGGAATGCGCAACAGAGCAATAGGTATCCTTTGAAAGCTGGATGGCACGAACGACTTTTTCTTCTGGAAGATCACCTTCTAATGCATACACAATATGAATAGCTGTAAATCGCTTCGGATGATCCTGTGCACGCGTTCCTTCCACTTCCATATGAAAGGCCGTTGGATTTAAACGCATTTTATGAAGAATGCTAATGATGTCAATACCAGTGCAGCCAGCTACAGCATTTAATAAGAGTTCTGTAGGACGAGCTCCGGTATTTTGTCCACCTACTTCTTCTGCAGCATCCATTTTAATTTCATGTCCGGAAGGTGTAACGCTTGAAAATCCCATTTGACCAGTCCATGTTACATTTGTTTTCATATGTATCTATCCCTTCTTCATGTTTCTAATTCTGCTTTAACTCAGATACTTATCATCATTATACTAGTGTGTGCGATGAGTGGGAAATGAAACACATTAAGGGGAGTAACTATGGTGAAATATTCCGTCCATGTTATGTTTTCCGAACAGTAAGTAGTTTCGTGAGCTGCTTTGGCGTAGAACGACAGAAATATTTAAAATCTTTAATCATATGAGCCTGATCGTAATAGCCATTTCTAAATATAATCTCATCAATGGAAAATGATTTTTGTAACATCGCTAATGACTTTTGAAAACGCACTATTTTACTATATTGCTTTGGAGAGAATCCAATATGCTCTTCAAATTGTTTCCGAAGGTAGCGATCTGAATATCCAATAGATTCACTTATTTCTTGAAGACTAAATTGTCCATTTGAATGATAAATTTTTTGTAAGGTATAACCGACGATTTCATCATATACATGGTCTACATTTATAATTGCACCGAGAGATACAAGAAGTATCTGTTTCCTAGCTTCAAAGCTTGTAGCCATTGAAATTTGTTCTTGTAGAGGCTTTCCAACTTTATATAGGATGTCCGTTAACAAAAAATCATGATCCGTGATTTCCTTAATTCGAATAGCCTTTGTTATAATGGTACATCCTGCTGGAAATCGAACTCCAAAGTAATGAACACCACGCTTTACAAAAATATGCTTTGATTGATTCACGCTACCATATATTTGTGCTAAAGGTCTAACAGAATCACAGCAAAAAATTATATCAATGCATCCATCTGGAATTGCTGTAAAGTATTCTTCTCCACTTTCGTTTAATTTAAATTGATAAAATAATACATTTATATTGTGAGAAGGAATTTTCTCCTTTTTTTCAATATAATGTTCTGCAAATAATTCTAAGTTTGGTTGTAAAGGCAGAAAGACATTTTGCTTATTGAACGCTTCATGGATCATCGTACCTTCCTCCATCCTTTTTTGAAAATTTTTCACTTGTATCGTACGCTTATTTAATCCTTCATTTGTAATTATTGTCAGAAAATATAACAAACTTTCGTCCGAATATTCCGATTTTTACAATTTTTATTTTGCAGAACAATTTAGAATAAGTATCAATAAATGGTTTCCATCATTATTACAGTGCAAATATGACAAAGGAGTGAAATACATGGAGAAATCAATTGAAAAAAAAGTAGAAATCAAACATCCATTAGAGCCATTAACACCAGAAGAGATTAAACGAGCAGCTTTTATTGTAAAACGTGAGAAGAATATTGGGGATTCAGTTAGCTTTGTGAGTATTTCATTGAATGAGCCTTCTAAACAATGTGTTCTAGATTTTGAGGAAGACAGTCCAATTATAAGAGAAGCATTTGTTATTCTACTCGATCATAAAGAGGAAAAAACCTATGAGGTAGTCGTATCGTTAACAGATGAAGTTGTTAAAAGCTTAGAATATATTCCTGGTGTACAGCCTTCTATTATGCTAGACGAATTTTTAGAGTGCGAAAACGTTATTAAACGTAATCCGCAAATGCAGGAAGCTTTCTTAAAAAGAGGCATTACGGATATAGATCTTGTTATGGCCGATCCGTGGTCAGCTGGGAACTTTGGTTTAGAGGAAGAAAAGGGGAAGAGAATTGCTAGAGCTATTTGCTGGTACAAAACATCACTAGATGATAATGGCTATGCAAGACCGATTTCGGGACTATATGCTTATGTAGATTTGAATAAAATGGAAGTCATGAAAATTGTTGATACAGATGTTATCCCATTTCCTCCTCTAGATGGAAATTATATTCCTAATACAATTGGAACAATGAGAACAAGTAGTAAGCCACTCGACATCATTCAGTCAGATGGACCTAGTTTTACATGTATCGGTCATAGTATTAGCTGGGAAAAGTGGAAGATTCGCTTTGGCTTTACTGCACGGGAAGGGCTCGTACTGCATACTGTGACGTATCATGATAAAGAAGAGGATCGTCCAATTCTATACCGTGCTTCTCTTTCTGAAATGGTTGTACCGTACGGAGATCCGACAGGACCGGTAAATCGAAATAATGCGTTTGATGCAGGTGAGTATGGTATTGGAATGCTTGCTAATTCTCTAGAACTTGGATGTGATTGTTTAGGTGAAATCAAATACTTTGATGCGTATTTGTCTGACAGCAAAGGAAATCCCGTTGTTATTCCAAATGCGATTTGCCTTCACGAAGAAGATTTTGGAATACTGTGGAAACATACAGACTGGCGCACAGGTCATGTTGAAGTTCGCCGTTCCCGCCGTTTAGTATTATCAAGTATCTCAACAGTTGGTAACTATGATTATGGATTCTTTTGGTACTTTTACCAAGATGGATCGATTGAATATGAAGTGAAATTAACAGGTATTCTTCATACACAGGCGCTACCACCTAATGAAAAATCACAATTTGGAAACTTGTTAGCTCCGCAATTATATGGACCAAATCATCAACATTTCTTTAATGTTCGGTTGGATATGGCAATAGATGGAATAAATAACTCTGTATATGAAGTTAATACAGAAAGCGTAGAAGCTGGACCTAATAATCCATATAAAAATGCTTTTATTGCAAAGGCGACACAGCTTAAAACAGAAGAAGAAGCAAAACGTAATATGAACATCGAATCGGCTCGTTCATGGAAAATTGTAAATCCAGAAAAGAAGAATCTAGTAGGCGAACCCGTTGGTTATAAGATATTTCCGGGTGAAAACTGCTTACCGTATGCTCATGAGGATTCATCGCTAATTAAACGAGCAGGATTTACGAAGCATCATTTATGGGTAACTCCATTTGATGAAAAGGAAAAATATGCAACAGGAAATTATCCGAATCAGCATGAAGGAGGAGACGGGTTACCAAGTTATACGAAGGGAAATCGTTCCATCGATAATGATGACATCGTAGTTTGGTATACAATGGGACATCATCATGTGACCCGTCCAGAAGATTGGCCAGTCATGCCGACTGCATATATTGGATTTGCATTAAAGCCAGTTGGCTTCTTTGATAGAAATCCAGCGCTTGACGTACCACCTTCTAAGCCAAAGCATGGCAGCCACTGTAAGCATTAATTTTCTATAAAGGAAAGGGTGCTCCCCTTTCCTTTATAAAATAAAAAGTGGAAAGGGGAACTCCATATGATGAGTTCAATGGTTCTTAGCAACATGATAATCACTACTTGTTTAACACTAGCTTTTCTATTTGCGGTATCCCAAGTAAGAAAATCTAATATTTCTTCTCCTATGAATCTTCATCTACTTATCATGTCTGCAACCCTTCTCATAAGCTTTACGTATGGTGTTCTATTCGGCATTCTATACGCTCATAATATCGTAATATCTACTATTATATGTGCCCTTATCGGAATGGTAGTTGGCGGTGTATTTGGACGATTTTTGCATGTATTCCTCATATTAGCTAGCAGTGCTGAAGGATTAATGAGCGGTATGATGGGGGCAATGACAGGTGTTATGGTAGCGATGATGGAAGGGTCCATTCTTATTGCTTGGTTTTTAAATATTGTTTTGGCACTGTTCCTTTCTATAGTAGTTGGATATACAGCGATAGTGAGAAATAAAAACAAATCTGCTATTCGTAATCATAGCTTTAATTAGATTTTATATAAAAGGAGAGATTACGTATGTCCATAGAGAAAGTAGAATTAGTAGGAGAGACAGTTGGCGCATTAGCAAAAGATACAGATCTTTCACAATACGGATATAAACAGGAGCTTGACCGTACGATGAATGTTTGGCAACTTACTGCTTTTGGTTTAAATTATATGGTCCCGATAGCACCAGCAGTGATTTTCGGGTTATTACTTCAGACCTCTGGTGGAACCGTAGCGTTGCCGTATTTAATAGCAGGCATCGCGATGCTGTTAACTGCAGGGAGTTATTCTGTCATGGTACGAAACTTTCCATTAGCAGGTTCAGTGTATAGCTACGTAGGAAGAGGCTGGAATGCTCACTTAGGATTTATTGCCGGTTGGGTACTAACACTTGACTATGTATTAATACCAACCGTAACCGCTTCAAGTGCTGCCTATTTTGCACAGCAATACTTTCCTCAAATGCCGTATTGGTCTTTGCTAGGGATATTTTCAGTAGGAATTGGTCTTCTCAATCTATTTGGTGTTGAACTTATTTCTAAAATGGGACTATGGTTACTGGCCTTAGGAGAATTTGTAGTATGGCTCGCAATATTAGTATGGGGTAATGCAGTTTCAGCGCATCATATGGGGACGGGAACCTTGCTTAGCACTGTACCGTTCCATTTTAATAGTATGTCTGGTTTAATTGCTGCTACGTCGCTCGCCATTCTTAGTTTTCTTGGATTTGATGCGATTACAACTTTGGCAGAAGAAACAAATCATCCGAAAAGGGACATTCCAAAAGCAATCTATTGGTGTGTCGGCATCGGAACATTAACGATGTTTGTATGTGGTTATGTAGCTATGCTCGTAATACCAGATTGGCAAAATTATATTTCGGACGAGTCCTGGATGAATACCGCTTTATTTCAAGTTTCGAAAATGACTGGCGGAGAAGGATTTGGTATTTTCTTTACTGCAGGATATTTAACTGAATTGGCGGTGTTTAATTTAGTTGCTACTGCTGCGGGAGCTCGCTTGTTATATGGAATGGGCCGTGATACCCTTTTACCTAAATCAATTTTTGCCAAAATTAATAAGCGATGGAAAACACCACATTGGAATATTATGATCATTGTTGCTATTGAGTTTATATTAGGTAATAGCTCGGACATGATTACGTTATCCAATCTAGTCAACTATGGTGCATTGTTTGCATTTGCTACTTTGAATCTTTCTGTTATTTGGTTGTACTATGTAAAGAAAAAGGGAGAATCACCATTAGATTTAGGTAGTATACCAAATTGGAAGCCGACTGGTTGGAAACATATTCGATATATAGCCTTTCCGCTAATGGGATTTTCTATTATTGTTTATGTATGGATGAGTATGGATCATTTAGCGCAAATAATCGGAACAGCTTGGTTAGTATTGGGAATCCTGTATTTAATGATTAAAACCAAAGGATTTCGTAAGTTGCCACCACATTTGGATTTATAAGTAGGCTGGACAAAAGAACTAGAAAAATGATGTTCATAGAATAGGGTTACTATTTTAATGACAAACATGAGCCGGTGATTCTTTCATCGGTTCCTTTTTGTATGAAATTTACTATTTTTATACCGTACATCCTGGCAAAGGAAAGAAGCATTTCTAATTCAAGATTGTATATACTGTACAGATAACTTCATTCTTTAAGAAGAGGAGGTATATATATGAGTATTACATCGCTGCGTGGCAAACAAATCGATGTAGAGATTTCGGGTAAAGTTATGTTTCAAGGAATACTAATTGAACAAAGTAAAGAAATCGTTGTTTTGTTTGATGGAAAAAATTTTATGTATTTTCCACTTTGGCATATTCATCGTATCAATGAGAGCGCAGTTCCTAATGGAGAGATTACAAATCCTAGCGTAGGATCGTTGGTAAAGAATGATCAATCTATATCGTTTCAGACTATTCTAGAAAATGCCAAGGGACGTTTTACAGAAATTTATGTAACGGGTGACATATCCCTTCATGGCTATATTGTGAGTGTTCAAGAGGATTATCTTTACTTCTATTCTCATGTTTTTAACATGATGCTGCTTTCCACACACCATTTAAAATGGCTCATTCCTTACCATTTAAAAACGATCCCTTACACGCTTAGTGATGAGAAAATACCTACCGTTCCATCCACCATCCCCTTACATGCATTATTTGAAGAACAAATAAAGAAGTATGAAAACGAACTAGTTGTGTTTGATATGGGAGGAAAATCAACAAAAATCGGACTATTAAAGAAAGTGAATGCAGGAATTATTGAATTAGTTGTAGCAAATGGGGACACGGTTTATATCACAGTAGCGCATATTCAATCCGTTCACATTCCTAGATGATTGTTTAAACCATGAATGGGGGATATTTCATCCCCCGTTGGCATTTTTTGTGGGTGATTTATATGTGGCCAGTAAACACCCAGGTTATCCAATAATAAAGCGTTATTAACGTGAATAATAGGGTTGGGGGGATTACAAGACATGTAACCTTTATATAGGTTCCCCATCCAATTTTAATATGTGCCCTTCGTAAAATATGCAACCAAATTAAGCTTGCAAGGGTTCCAACGGGAAGAAGGAGAGATCCCATATCACTACCGATAATCATTGCTAAATACACCGTTTTCACTGTGATTGGGTCTAATCCCATTTCAGTTAGTGCCATAGTTCCAATCATTAATGCTGGATGATTATTAAATAGGTTAGAGAGAACGGAAAGTAGGATTCCCATAATGAGACTGGCATTCCATAAATTCGTCGTAATATAAGGATGGATACTACTAATGAGATAGCTTGTTAAACCGATGTTATGAAGACCGAATACGAGTACATACATTGAATACGCAAATAGCAGAATATGCCATGGCGTTTTGATTAATATGTCAAATGGCGCTAAACGTAATTTGTACCATCTCCATCCTAGTAATATAGCAGACCCAACTATAGCGACGATTTCGATTGGCATGCCAAAGTAGGAAGCAATGAATAAGCTAATTCGTACTCCTAATACGAAAAGTAGTATATTACGCATAAATTTTGTACGTAACCTTGCTTGTTCGGCAGCTAATTTTGGTTGTAAAGGATGAAACGATTGCGTAGCAAAATTCTCATCTAACTCAAGGGAAATGGCAGGTAGTCTTCGAGGAATATCTTTTTGAAGAACAAGAAACAACATACAAGACATGAAGAGTAATCCGATTGTACCAGGTACGAACATCATAGCTGTATGCATATAGAGATCCATATGGATAATCTTTAATGCTATTAGATTAACAATATTACTAACACCTATTGGGGCGCTAGATGCGGTAGCAATTAAAGCGCCGCTTAGTAAATACGGGACTTTTTGATGTGGCTTTAATTGTAAGCGATTTAATAGGAGTAAAAGTATCGGGGTTGTGATAAGAATACTACCATCGTTATTAAAGAAAAGAGTCATTAAAAAGCATAGTAAATTTGTGTACCAAAATAATCGTATTCCCGAGTCCTTTGCTTTTATTACTAATTGAGCAGCTGCCCAATGGAAAAATCCAAAACTTTCCAATACAATTGCCATAACCATCGTAGCGATAATGGTTACAGCAGCCCCCATAACCTTATTGCTAATCTCGTTTAAATCCAGTAAGGAAACACTTCCGAAACTTAAAACGATAATAGCGCCGATCATTGCTGGAACAGCTTCATTTATTCCCCTTGGGCGCCAAAAAATGATTACCATTGTTAATAAAAAAACAGAAATGGTACTAATAATTTGAATGTTGATAAATAAAGCGCCTCCCTCCAAACCTTGGCATACCTTATGTTTATCTGTCTCTAATATTATATATATGCGTTATCCTATTGCTTGGACTAAACGGAACTCTTATTTCTATGTAGAAATAACTGATAGTAGGGATTATTATGGAGTATAGAATTAGAAAAAGTATGACTAGTTAAAATGCTTACATACAGATAGGGAGACTTGTAATGAATTATAAAGGGATTGTTCTCATTTCTACCACATTGATCATCATTAGTTTACTAACCGGTTGTGGGATAGGCAACCAAGGCATGACGAATCAATCGAAAGAACAACACAAAATTGCAGGTACCGAAGTAACAGCAAATCAACTGAGACTGAAATGGTTGAATGTATCTTATGCAAGTGTATCTCATGCAGAAAATCTGGATATTTATTTGCCTAATAATATAGGAGATGGACCATTTCCTGTTATTCTAAACATTCATGGCGGTGCCTTTCGATATGGGAAAAAAGAGGAAGAATTAAGTAATCTACATGCAGCTTTAAATAGGGGCTATGCGGTTGTTACTATGAACTATAGATTAAGCGAGGAATCCCGTTTTCCAGCACAAATTCAGGATGTAAAGGCTGCAATTCGATTTCTGAGAGCGAATGCAAGCACCTACCACTTAAATCCTACTAAAATTGCAACATGGGGTTCTTCAGCAGGTGGTTATTTAGCAGCATTAGCCGGAACATCAGGTGGTAATCAAGAATTTGAAGGTGCCGACCTTGGCAATGCGAACCAATCTAGTAGCGTACAGGCAGTCGTGGACTGGTTTGGCCCTATTAATTTTTTAACGATGGACGATCAGTTTAAGCAAAGTGGACTAAAGGGAATTGAGCATAATCAACCAAATTCAGCGGAGGCACAATTACTAGGGGATACGATTACAAACATTCCTGATCTGGTAAAAAAAGCAAACCCAGAAACGTATATATCGAAGGATGACCCGCCTTTTTTTATTCAGCATGGTTCTCATGATACGGTTGTTCCGGTGCAACAATCAACGGAATTTGCAGCAAATTTGGAGAAGACAATTGGAAAAGATAAGGTGATGTTAGAAGTATTTGACGGTGCAAAACATATGGATCCAAAATTTAGAACGACGGCCAACATAGAAAAGGCACTTGATTTCCTTGATAAAACGTTAAAATAAGTAATTGTTGAAACATTTAAATCTAGGTTACCATTCATATCAAAAAAAGCTAGCATTTATGCACCACAAGGCTTTCGCTCTCATACAATACAAATGACTAAATGGATACCCAATCCCAATTTGGCTCTGGCGTAGGCAAGGAGGGTTATACCAGTTGATAAAGGATAAAGACTTTGGATCAAAACCGCTACTTACAAAACGAGAGCGTGAAGTGTTTGAACTTCTCGTGCAAGACAAAACAACGAAAGACATCGCAGGTGAGCTGTTTATCAGTGAAAAAACCGTGCGCAACCACATTAGTAATGCAATGCAAAAGCTTGGAGTAAAGGGGCGCTCGCAAGCGGTTGTAGAGCTTCTTCGTATGGGAGAGCTTGAATTATAGGTAGGGGGAACCGGCTGTTGTAAGGAGGCCGGTTTTTTCGTGGGAAAGCTGTGTTTGTTTTTGTAAAAACATCTTGCAAATTAGGATGAAAAGGAGCAAAATACTTCAGTGGGATTGTTTCCCTAACCTATTGTAACAACAAATCGGAGGAACGTTGGCCGCTAGCATGTTATGCTAATGAGAAGAATATTGTGCCTACTTATAGTACAGACAGAAAATGGGGCGATCTTTTGAATAGAGCAATTGGTGTTTTGGATTCCGGCGTGGGTGGATTGACCGTAGCGAAAGAATTGATTCGGCAATTACCTAAAGAACGAATTATTTATTTAGGTGATACAGCACGCTGTCCATATGGACCACGACCACGCGAGGAAGTACGACAATTTACTTGGGAAATGACCAACTATTTGTTGGCACAAGATATAAAAATGCTAGTGATTGCTTGCAATACAGCAACTTCTGTTGTGCTAGAGGAAATGCAGGCTGAATTGCCAATACCAGTCGTTGGCGTTATTTATCCTGGTGCACGTACTGCGCTAAAAGTAACGAATAATTATCATGTAGGCGTAATTGGGACGATTGGAACGATTCAAAGTAAAGCCTATGAATTTGCGTTAAAATCGATTACGAATCGTGTAATAGTGGAAAGCTTAGCTTGCCCACCGTTTGTAACACTTGTAGAAAACGGTGAGTTTAATGGGGAACATGCTCGTAGTGTTGTACAATCTGCACTGGAACCACTTAAACAAACAAATATTGATACGTTAATTCTTGGATGTACGCATTATCCGATATTAGGACCTGTTATACAAGATGTCATGGGAAAACAGGTACAACTTATAAGTTCTGGTGATGAAACAGCACGAGAAGTAAGTACGATTTTATATCATAGTAATTTGCGAAATACAGTGGAAGAACAAAATGATCACTTGTTCTTAACAACGGGACCAATTGAAACATTTAAAAAAATTGCCTCCAGCTGGTTTGGACAGCCAATTGAAAATGTAAAACATATTACTTTGCAGCAAGAAGCCTATTCCAAAGCTGAGTAACGGAATGTATACATGTATGACGAGTATCAGGTATATCCTTGGTGCTCGTTTTTTCATCCTCTTACCTACGTTTTCTCAAATAGGTAGTTCTAAATGTGTTTGTAGCTCGTATACATACTAGTACAAACCATCTTAGGAGGGGAAACCTATGCCAAAAACCGCTATATCTTGGATTAGTACGCTACTAATAGGTACTGTGCTATTAGTAGGCTGTGGAACGGTTACTAAGGAGAAAGCTTCGCAGCCAGTTGATCCACCTGCAAATGTTACGAAAACAGATCAAGATAAGAAAAATACGAATGGACCGGCTAAAGAAGAAAAAAAGGCAGATGCAGCGCAGCACGAGTTATATCTTGTTGATAAAAATGGGTATGTCGTACCACAGGCTATAGCTTTACCGAATGCTAAAGATAATGCTGTAATGAAGCAGGCACTGGAATATTTAGTGAAAGATGGACCGGTAACAAGCCTTCTACCGAATGGGTTTCAAGCGGTTCTTCCTGCGAATACACAGATAAAAGGAGTAGATGTTCGCAGCGATGGAACGGCAGTGGCGGACTTTTCAGCTGATATTAAAAAATATAAAAAAGAAGAAGAACGCCAAATTGTCGAATCCATTACGTGGACGTTAACGCAGTTCAAAGATGTAAAACGTGTGAAGATTCAAATTGAGGGTCAAGATCAAGCGATGATGCCAGTCAATAAAACGCCAATTGGTGAAGGAGTAAGCCGAGCGGACGGTATAAATTTTGACGATGAGCAATTGGTAGACGTAATGAATACAAAGCCAGTGACGCTCTATTTTGTTGCGCAAAGTAATAAGCAAACGTATTATGTACCAGTTACGAGACGTA